>DATEFR010000048.1:0-4897 GCA_035280545.1 Burkholderiaceae bacterium
GTCAGACATGAAGCGCTCCTGCTGGGGTGGTGGTCGCGGAAGGTTGGTCATCGAGCAGGATGCGCGCGTCGAGAATGCCGATGCCCCGGGGATACGCCAGCACCGGATTCAGGTCGAGCTCGGCAATCTCCGGGAAGGCGCCGCACAGCGCCGACACGCCGAGCATCAGGCGGACCAGCGCGTCCTTGTCCACCGGCGGAGCCCCGCGAACGCCGTCGAGGATCGTGCTGGCGCGGATCTCGGACAGCATCGAACGCGCGTCCGCTTCGGTCAGCGGCAGCGAGCGGAAGACCACGTCCTTGAGCACCTCGACGAGCACGCCGCCCAGCCCGAACATCAGCACCGGCCCATAGCTCGGGTCGCGCACCACGCCGATGATGACTTCGACGCCGCCCTTGGGCGCCATCGGCGTGACCAGCACGCCGGCGACATCCGGGTCGCGACCGATGTGCTCGTGGGTGTAGCGCTTGCCGTTCTCGACGATCTCGGCGTATGCCGCGCGCACACCGGCCGCGTCAACGAGGTTGAGCTTGACCCCTCCGGCATCGGTCTTGTGGATGATGTCGCGCGAGACGACCTTCAATGCGACCGGCACGCGCCCCAGGCTGTCGAAGGCCGCAACGGCTTCGTCCGGGTTCTTGGTCACGACGGCGCGCGCCAGCATCTCGACCCCGGCGTCTTCCAGCGCGTCGCGCGCTTCGTGTTCGAGCACGACGCTGCGGTTCTCGCGCCGGCACGTCGTGATGATCTCCGCGAAGCGCTTGGCGCGGACCGGCCGTGCGTCCAGGGCCGGCAGCGGTCGGCGGCGTGCTTCGCCAAACTCGGCCAGTCCCTGCAGGCAGCGGACCGCGCGCTCGAGCGAGTCGTAGACCGGGATGCCGAGCTCACGGATGAGCGCGAGCGGCTTGGGCCGCAGATCAGCGTACAGACTGCCGTACAGGCTGTGCACCAGCACCGGCTTGCCGTACTCCCGGTGCAAGGTCGCGATGCGTCGTGACGTTTCCATCTCGGCCTCGGTCAGCGTGGGCGAGAAGCGCACCCCGTAGCCGCCGAAGAGGCCCGTGACCAGCAGTGCATCCACGCTCGGATCGGCCAGCAGGATGCGCGCGCACTCCGCGAACGCGGCCGGGTTGGAGTCGGTGCCGCCGGCGACGTCGACGGGATTGGCCACCGCGGCCGCGGGCGGCAGGATCGCCGCCAGTTCCTGCTTGGTCCGATCGGCCAGGGTCGCCAGCACCAGGCCGTGCTCGGTCAGTGCGTCCGCTGCGATCGTCGCGTGACCGCCGCCGTCGGCGAGCACCGCCACGCGGCGTGCCGACATCGGCTCCTGCAGCGCGAGCGCTTCGGCCAGCGACAGGATTTCGTCGGACTTGCGCGCGAGGATCGCGCCGGCTTGCCGCAGCACGCCTTCGCTCACCGCATAGTCGCCGGCCAGCGCCCCCGTGTGCGACTGCGCCGAACTGCGCCCGGCACTGGTGCGCCCGGACTTGTAGAGGACGACCGGCTTCTCGCGCGCGACGCCGCGCAACGACTCGAGGAAGCGGCGACCGTCCTTCATGCCCTCGATGTACGCGATCACCACCTGGGTGTTGGCGTCGTCGCGCATGTACTCGAGGTACTCGTGGAAACGGATGTCCGACTCGTTGCCGATGCCGACGTAGGTCGACAGCCCGATCCGGCCGTTGGCCTGGGCTTCGGTGACCAGCGACAGCGCCATGTTGCCCGACTGCGAGAGCAGCCCGATGCCGCCGGCCTTCAGGTGCGAGAAGCCGACGATGTTGCTGTGCGCATGGGTGTTGAAGATGCCCGACGTGTTCGGGCCGATGATGCGCACGCCGTGCTGCCGGGCCGCCTCCACCATGCGGGTCTGGAGCTCGACGCCTTCGGGCCCGGCCTCGGCGAAGCCGCCGGCCAGCACGACCGCGCCCTTGACGCCCTTGGCGCCGCATTGCGCGATGACATCGGGCAAGGTCTTGGCCGGCGTGCAGACCAACGCCAGGTCCACCGAACCCGGAATGGCCGCCAGGTTCGGATACGCCGTCTTGCCGAGGATCGCGGTCTCCTTCGGATTGACGGGGTAGATCTCGCCCTCGAAGCCGTCCTCGAGCAGCTTCTGGATCGAGCGAAAGCCGCGCTTGGTGGGGTCCTTGGAGGCGCCGACGATCGCGATCGACGCCGGGTAGAAGATCGGGTCCAGCGTGTTCATGGCGTTCACTCCCCCTTGAAGACCGGCGCCCGCTTCTCGGCGAAGGCGTCCACGCCTTCCTGCCAGTCGCGGGTCGTGCCGACGAAGACCATGCCCTCGAGCTCGGCGCGCAGCGCGGCATCCAGCGTGCTCTCGGCGGCGAAGTTCAGCTGCTCCTTGGCGAGCTGCATCGAGAACGGCGCCTTGGTGGCGATTCGCCCGGCGAACTTGCGCGCGGCCTCGGCGAAGCCTTCGTCGGGAAACGAGCGGTTGGCCAGGCCGATGCGCACGGCCTCCTCGCCCTTGATCCGCTCGCCCAGGAAGATCAGCTCGCGCGCCTTGGCCAGGCCCACCAGCCGCGGCAGCAGCACCGTCACGCCGCCGCCGAGGAAGTTGCCGATGCTGATCTCAGGCAAACCGATTTGCGCGCTCTCGGCCATCAGCAGGAAGTCGGAGGCGATCGCCAGCTCGGCGCCGGCGCCGAGCGCGTAGCCGTTCACCGCCGCGACCACCGGCCGCTTGAGCGTCAGCAGCCGCTTGCAGACGGTCTGCTCGCCTTGCAGGTACTGGCGGCGGTCGAACGCGGTGCGGCCGGCCTTGTGCTCCTTGAGGTCGGCGCCTACGCAGAAGGCACGGCCCTCGCCGGTGAGCAGCACGACCCGCGCATCGCGGTCGGCTTCGGCCTGGCCCAGCGCGTCGTTCAGCTCGGCGTACAGCGTTTCGGTCACCGCGTTCAGGCGCTGCGGGCGGTTCAGCCGGATCTCGGCGATGCCGTCGGCCCGTGAATAGAGGATGGTTTCGTAGCTCACCGAAGCTCCTTGTTCGAGGCCGGTCAGCGCAACTTGCGCAACGGCATGGATGCAACTATAGTTGCACGTAGCGCTTCTATGCAAATGCAATTGCGCTCACCCGACCCTCAAAGGAACGTCCATGAACCAGCTTCTCGCCAAACTTGCCCTGGCCGCAACGGCTGTGCTCGGCCTGCTCGGACAAACCGCGCGCGCCGAAACGCTAGTCGTCGCCGTCGACACCGCCTTCGTGCCTTTCGAGTTCAAGCAGGGCGACAAGTACGTCGGCTTCGACATCGACCTGTGGGACGCCGTCGCGAAGGAACTGAAGCTCGACTACAAGCTCCAGCCCATGGACTTCAACGGCATCCTGCCGGCACTGCAGACCAAGAACGTCGACGTCGGGCTCGCGGGCATCACGATCAAGGACGAACGCAAGAAGGCCATCGACTTCTCGGACGGCTACTACGACAGCGGCTTCATGCTGATGGTGCCCGCCAGCAGCCCGATCAACGGCGCCGGCGACCTGAAGGGCAAGTCGCTGGCGGTGAAGACCGGCACGTCCGCCGCCGACTATGCAAAGGCGAACTTCGCCGGCACGGACTTGCGGCAGTTCCCCAACATCGACAACGCCTATCTCGAGCTTCAGACCGGCCGAGTCGATGCGGCGATGCACGACACGCCCAACGTGCTGTACTACATCTCGACCGCCGGCAAGGGCAAGGTCAAGGCCGTGGGCACGCAGATGATGGCCCACCAATACGGCATCGGCTTTCCGAAGGGCAGCCCGCTGGTGGCGCAGGTCAACGGCGCGCTGGCCAAGATCAAGGCGGACGGCCGCTACGTCGCGATCTACAAGAAGTGGTTCGGCACCGAGCCGCCGAAGCCCTGATCGCCCCATAGCCTAGAGGTCAAACATGGACTTCGATTGGTCGGTCATCGGCAGCTCCATGCCGGCGCTGCTGCAAGGGGCCAAGCTCACCGTCTTCATCACGGTCGTCGGCCTCGCCGGCGGCGTGCTGGTGGGCTTGCTGTTCGGCCTGATGCGCGCCTACGGCAATCGGCTCGCGAGCGGAATCGCCTCCCTGTATGTCGAGTTCGTGCGCGGCACGCCCATCGTCGTGCAGGTGATGTTCATCTACTTCGCGCTGCCGGTGTTGCTGGGCGTTCGCGTCGATGCGATGACGGCCGCGGTCGTATCGATCATCGTCAACTCCGGCGCCTACATCTCGGAGATCGTGCGCGGCAGCTTCCTGTCGGTGCCGCGCGGCCTGCGCGAAGCGGGCCTCGCGCTGGGCATGCCCATGTGGCGGGTGCTGGCCTTCGTGGTCGGGCCCGTGGCCTTTCGCCGCATGACGCCGCCGCTGGGCAACCAGTTCATCGTCAGCCTGAAGGACACGTCGCTGTTCATCGTCATCGGCGTGGGTGAACTCACGCGGCAAGGCCAGGAGATCATGGCGGCGAACTTTCGTGCGGTGGAGGTCTGGTCCGCAGTCGCGCTGATCTACCTCGCGATGATCGGCGTGCTGACCTTCTCGCTGCGCACGGTCGAGAACCGGATGAGGATCCTATGAAGATGGTCGAGTTCGCAGGGGTCACCAAGCGCTTCGGCAAGACCGTCGTGCTCGAGAAGGTCGACCTGCAGATCGGTCAGGGCGAGGTCGTCGTGCTGATCGGGCCCTCCGGATCGGGCAAGTCGACGCTGCTACGCTGCATCAACGCGCTGGAGCAGATCGACGACGGCGACCTGCGCGTCGACGGCATCAGCGTGCGCGGCAACCGGGCCCAGGTGCGCGAGATCCGCCAGGAGGCCGGCATGGTGTTCCAGCAGTTCAATCTGTTCCCGCAGATGACGGCGTTGCAGAACGTGGCCTTCGGTCCGCAGCAGGTTCGCGGAACGCGGCGCCCCGAAGCCGAATCGCAA
>DATEFR010000049.1:0-9997 GCA_035280545.1 Burkholderiaceae bacterium
TGATGCTCATCATGGTCTTCAGCGTGCAGCTGGGCTGGTTGCCGGCCAGCGGCCGCGGCGCGACGCGCGTGCTGTTCGGCGTGCCGTGGTCGTGGCTCACGCTGGACGGCCTGCAGCACCTGATCCTGCCGGCGTTCAATCTCGCGCTGTTCAAGATCTCGCTGGTGCTGCGGCTCACGCGCGCCGGCGTGCGCGAGGTGCTGCCGCAGGACTTCGTCAAGTTCGCGCGCGCCAAGGGCCTGTCGCCGCTGCGCGTGGTGGGCGTGCACGTGCTGCGCAACACCTTGATCCCGCTGGTCACCGTGCTGGGCCTGGAGCTGGGCTCGACGATCGCCTATGCGGTCGTCACCGAGAGCATCTTCGCCTGGCCCGGCGCCGGCAAGCTGATCCTCGACAGCATCAACAGCCTCGACCGCCCGGTGGTCGTCGCCTACCTGATGGTGGTGGTCGTCATCTTCGTCGCGCTGAACCTGGCGGTGGACCTGCTCTACAAGCTGCTCGACCCGCGCGTGCGCCTGGAGGGCGCGCGATGAGGCTGCGCCGCGGCTTGGTCGAGCACTCGATCTGGTGGCGTGTCGCGGCCGACCTGCTGGGCTCGCGCACGGCGCTGGCCGGGCTCGCGGTGCTGGCGCTGGTGGCCGTGGCCGCCGTCGCGGCGCCGTGGATCACGCCGCAGAACCCGTACGACCTGATGCAGCTCGATGTGCTGGATGCGCGCCTGCGCCCCGGCACGTCCAGCAGCGCAGCCGGCTACACGTACTGGCTGGGCACCGACGGGCAGGGCCGCGATCTCTATTCGGCGATCGTCTACGGCCTGCGCATCAGCCTGCTGGTCGGCATCGGCTCGGCGGCGATCGCGGCGGTGCTGGGCACCGGCATCGGGCTCATCGCGGCCTATGCCGGCGGCAGGGTGGACGCAGCGCTGATGCGGCTGGTGGACCTGCTGCTGTCGTTCCCGACCATCCTGATGGCGCTGATGATCCTGGCCTATGTCGGCAAGGGCGTGGGCAACGTGGTGCTGACGCTGGTGCTGCTCGAATGGGCCTACTACGCGCGCACCGCGCGCGGCCAGGCGTTGGTCGAGACCCAGCGCGACTATGTGGAGGCCGCGCGCGGGCAGGGCATCCCGCCGTGGCGCATCCTCGCCGGCCACATCCTGCCGAACTGCCTGCCGCCGCTGCTCGTGATCGGCGCGCTGCAGGTCGCGCGCGCGATCACGCTGGAGGCGACGCTCTCGTTCCTGGGCCTGGGCGTGCCCATCACCGAGCCCTCGCTCGGGCTGTTGATCTCCAACGGCTACCAGTACCTGCTGTCCAACGAGTACTGGATCAGCTTCTTCCCCGGCGTCGCGCTGCTGGCCACCATCGTCGCGATCAACCTCGTCGGCGACCGGCTGCGCGACGTGCTGAATCCGAGGCTGCAGCGATGACGGTACGCACGATGGACGGCGACGTCCCCATCCTCGAGGTGCGCAACCTGCGCACGCGCTTCCACACGCGCGACGGCGTGCTGCCGGTGGTCGACGGCGTGTCGTTCACGCTGCCCCGCGGCAAGGTGCTGGGGCTGGTGGGCGAATCGGGCTCGGGCAAGTCGGTGACCGGCTTCTCGATCATGGGCCTGGTCGATCCGCCCGGCCGCATCGAAGGCGGCGAGGTGCTGTTCCAGGGGCGCGACCTGCTGCGGCTGCCCAGCGCCGAGCGGCGCGCGCTGCGCGGCGACCGCCTCGCGATGATCTTCCAGGACCCGATGGCCACGCTGAACCCGGTGCTGCGCATCGACACGCAGATGATCGAGACCGTGCAGGCGCATCGCCGCGTGTCGACCGCCGCGGCACGCCGGCAGGCCGCCGACACGCTCGCGCTGATGGGCCTGCCCAGCCCCGAGGAGCGGCTGCGCGCCTATCCGCACCAGCTCTCCGGCGGCATGCGCCAGCGTGTCGCGATCGCGATCGCGCTGCTGCATGGCCCCGATCTGATCATCGCCGACGAGCCGACCACCGCGCTGGACGTCACGATCCAGGCGCAGATCCTCTCCGAGATGCAGAAGCTGGTGGCCGCGCGCGGCACCTCGCTGATCTGGATCAGCCACGACCTGTCGGTGGTGGCCGGTCTGGCCGACGAGATCGCGGTGATGTATGCCGGGCGCATCGTCGAGTACGGCTCGGTCGACGACGTGCTGGACCGCCCGCAGCATCCGTACACGCAAGGCCTGATCGCGAGCCTGCCCAGCGTGCATGCACGCGCGCAGCGGCGCGGCACGCGCCTGCGCCAGATCCCGGGCATGACGCCCAGCCTGCTGCGCATGCCGCCGGGCTGCGCCTTTGCGCCGCGTTGCGCGCGCGCGAGCGCCGCTTGCACCACGTTGCCCGAGATGGCCGTCCCCGACGGCGCAGCGCCGGGCCATCGTGTGCGTTGCGTGCACCCCGGCGCGGCGGCGGTGGAGGCCTCGGCATGACCAGGATGCCTGTCACGCCTGCGCTCGTGGAACTGCAAGGCATACGCAAACGCTTCGGCGAGCGGCCGCCGGTCCATGCGGTCGGCCGGGCGCTGCGGCGTCTCGTGCGCGCGGCGCCGCCGGTGGTGACACACGCGGTCGACGGCGTGGACCTGGCGGTGCGGCCGGGCGAGGTCGTGGGCCTGGTCGGCGAGTCGGGCTGCGGCAAGTCCACGCTGGGTCGCATCGCGGCCGGCCTGTTGAGCCCGACCGAGGGCAGCGTGCGATACGAAGGCCGGCCGTTGCAGGCGTTGGATGCCGAAGCGCGGCTGGCCGCGAGGCTGCGGGTGCAGATGGTGTTCCAGGACCCGTTCGGCAGCCTGAACCCGCGGCTGCGGGTGTCGCGCATCGTCGGCGAGGCCGCGCGCCTGCATGGCCTGACCGATGCGGCCGGCGAGGACGACTATGTCAGCGCGCAGCTCGAGCGCGCCGGGCTGGACCCGGCGCTGCGCCATCGCTACCCGCATCAGTTCAGCGGCGGCCAACGCCAGCGCATCGGCATCGCCCGCGCGCTGGCGGTGCAGCCGAAGATGCTGGTGTGCGACGAAGCGGTCGCGGCGCTCGATGTCTCGATCCAGGCGCAGATCCTCAACCTGTTCATGGACCTGCGCGACGAGCTGGGCCTCGCCTACCTCTTCATCAGCCACGACCTGGGCGTGGTCGAGCACCTGAGCGATCGGGTCGCGGTGATGTACCTGGGCCGCATCGTCGAGAGCGCGCCGGTCGAAGAGCTCTACGCACGCCCCAACCATCCGTACACGCGCGCGTTGCTGGCCGAGATTCCGCGCATCGAGCAGCGGCGCATCACGTTCAACGCGCTGCGCGGCGAGATCCCGAGCCCGATCGCGCCGCCGTCGGGCTGCCACTTCCACCCGCGCTGCCCGCAGGCGATGCCGCGCTGCCGCGAGGAGGCGCCGACGCTGCGCGGCATCGCGATCCATCACGTCAGCGCGTGCCATCTCAACGACGCGGCGTGACGCTGCTTTCAACACCTCGTCAAGCAAGGACCCCATGATGAACCTACGCCGACTTTCCATCGTGGTCGCGGCGCTGCTGGCCGGCGCCGGCGCCTATGCGCAGACCTTGTCCATCGGCTTTGCCGACCCGGTCTCGTCGGTGGACCCCGAGCTCAACAACCATGCCGGCGACCGCTCGCTGGCGCTGCACTTCTGGGACTCGATCATCAACTCGCGCGACGGCGGCAAGCTCGAGCCGGCGCTTGCGTCGAGCTGGAAGGCGCTGGACGACCGCACCTGGGAGTTCAAGCTGCGCAGCGACGTGAAGTGGCAGGACGGCACGCCGTTCACCGCCGACGACATCGTCTTCTCGTTCCAGCGCGCCCGCAGCGTGCCGGGCACGGTGGCCTCGTACGCCGGGGCGCTGCGCACGGTGGAGACCGCCACCGCGAAGGATGCGAACACCCTGGTCATCAAGACCAACACGCCCAACCCGATGCTGCCGCTGGACATCGCCTCGATCTACGTCGTCAGCCGGCACGTGGGCGAGAAGACGAAGACCGAGGACTACAACGCCGGTCGCGCGGTGATCGGCACCGGCCCGTACAAGTTCGTCTCGTACACGCCGGGCGATCGCACGGTGTTCGAGCGCAGCCCCAGCTACTACGGGACCAAGCCGCTGTGGGAGAAGGTCCACTACCGCTACATCGGCAACGGTGCCGCGCGCACCGCGGCGCTGCTGGCCGGCGACGTCGACGTGATCGACAAGGTCGCGGTCACCGACGTCGAGAAGCTGCGCAAGACACCCTCGGTCGGCGTCTACACCTATCCGGGCCTGCGCGTGCTGCTGCTGCAGCCCAGCCATCGCCCCGGCCCCAACGAATTCATCGCCGACAACGCCGGCAAGCCGCTCGCGCAGAACCCGCTGCAGGATGTGCGCGTGCGCCGCGCGCTGTCGCTCGCGATCAACCGCAAGGCCATCGTCGAGCGGGTGCTGCAAGGCACCGCGACCGAGGCCAACCAGTGGATGCCCAAGGGCACGTTCGGCTACAACCCCGAGGTCCAGGACATTGCGTACAACCCGGAGCAAGCCAAGAAGCTGCTGGCCGAGGCCGGCTTCCCGCAAGGCTTCCAGCTCAGCATCCACGTGCCGGGCGATCGCTATCCGCAGGCGCCGGAAACGGTGCAGGCGGTGGCCCAGTTCTGGACCCGCGTGGGCGTGAAGACCAAGGTCGAGGTCGTGCCCTGGTCGGTGTATTCCGGCCGCGCGACGAAGAACGACTACGCGGTCAGCGTGATCGCCTGGGGCAACGGCACCGGCGAGGCGGGCTACGGCCTGCTGCAGACGCTGGCGACGAACGACCCGAAGCGCGGTCGCGGCGCGAACAACTGGGGCCGCTACAGCAACGAGTCGGTCGACAAGGCGCTGGACGCGGCGACGGTCGAGTTCGACCCGCGCCGCCGCGAGGCGATGTTCCGCCATGCAGCCAAGCTCGTGACCGACGACGTGGGCCACATCCCGCTGTTCCACTACCAGAACATCTGGGCCGCCCGCAAGGGACTGAAGGTCGTGCCGCTGCTCAGCGACCGCACCACCGCGATGCAGGTGACGCCCGTTGCCAAGTGAGGGCTGCGCGATGCTGTCGATCACGCCGACCGACGCCTTGATCGACGTGCCGCGCCGCATCGCGGTGACGGCGCTGTCGCCCGGCGAGGAGGTCGAGCTGCGCACGCGGACGCTGCGCGGGCCGGGCGTGGTCTGGCAATCGGCCGCGAGCTTTCGCGCCGATGACCGCGGCGAGATCGACCTGACGCGCGATGCGCCGGTCGGCGGAAGTTATGCCGGCGTGTCGGCGATGGGGCTGATCTGGTCGCAGGTGCCCGAGCAGGCGGGCGCGCCGCGCGACGTGTTCGCCGCCGAGCCCAGTGCCGCGTTGCTCACGGAGATCACGGTCCGGCGAGGCGACGCGACGTTGCGCGGGCAACTCGTGCAGCGTCTGCTGGGCCCCGGCGTGACCCGACGCGAGGTCCGCGACGAAGGACTCGTCGGCACGCTGTTCCTGCCGGCGGAGCACGCCGACGGACGGGCGCACCCGGCGGTGCTGGTGCTGAACGGCTCGGGCGGCGGGATCAACGAGCCGCGTGCCGCGCTGTACGCGTCGCGCGGTTATGCGGCGCTCGCGCTGGGCTACTTCAAGGCGCCCGGACGGCCCGACTACATCTCGAACACGCCGCTCGAATACTTCGAGACGGCGCTCGCGTGGATGCATCGCGCGCTGCGGCCGCGCCAGGGCTTCGTCGCAGTCAGCGGCCAGTCGCGCGGCGGCGAACTCGCGCTGCTGCTGGGTTCGTTGTTCCCCGATCGCGTGTCGGCCGTGATCGGCTATGTGCCGGGTGCGGTCGTCCACAGCGCGCAGAACGCCTGCGACCCGACGACCGGCCGCGACGGCCCCGCCTGGATCTTCCGCGGCCAGCCGCTGCCGCACCTGTGGGAGAACAACCGCACCGCCACTTGGGCGCCGTGGGACGAAGGCCCGTCGCCGCGCCGTCATGCGAATGCGCTGCTGACCGCGTTGCAGGATGCCGAGGCCGTCGAACGCGCGCGCATCCGCGTCGAACACATCCGCGGGCCGGTGCTGCTGCTGTCGGCCGGCGACGACGGCTCGTGGCCTTCTAGCCTGTACGGCCGCATGGTGCGCGAGCGGCTCGCGCGCTTCGAACATCCGCATGCGGTCGAACATCTGGACTTCGACGGCGCGGGGCATTCCATCGTCTTCCCGTACGTGCCGACCACGCAGCTGGCCTATGCCCACCCGGTCTCCGGGCGCCTCAGCACCAGCGGCGGTGCGCCGGCCGCCAATGCGCAGGCGGATGCAGCGTCATGGGCCGGCGTCCTGCAATTCCTGGCTCACGCCACTTCGACAACACCTGCCATGTCTCATCCCGATTCCCTCGACGTCATCGACGCGCTCGTGCCCTTGCACGCCGCGAACCCGCTGCATGCCGTTCGCCACCAGCGCGACAAGGTGGTCGCCGCCACGCAAGGCAGCGACGACGCGATCTTCGATCCGGCGCTGCCCGGGCTGTCGCTGGCGGAGCGCCTGCTGGCCGCGCAGACGGTCGCGCGCCTGTCGGGCAGCACGGTGCTGGAGGCGCACTACCGCGAACGGCTCGAACGTTTGCCGGCACCGGCACCCGGCGCACGCCTGCAGGCGATCCTCGACTTCGCGGCGGTCTTGACGGAACGCCCGGTCGAAGGCGACCGTGCCGCGCTGCTGAAGCTGCCGGCCGCCGGGCTGAGCACGGCCGAGACGATCACGCTCGCGCAACTCATCGCGTTCGTCGCGTACCAGGTGCGCGTGGTCGCCGGCCTGCAGGCGATGGCGGCGATGGACGCGCTCGATGCGGACGCCGCGCCGGCATCGACGCAGCCGGACCCGTCATCGACAACAACGCACTTCGTGCACCCGGCCAACCTGCCGCAACCCGGCGAGCCGGTGCGCGTGAACGGCTACACCAGCGAAACCCTGGGCTGGAAAGCCTGGCTGCCGGTGGTCGACCCGGCGTCGGCCACGCCCGAGCAACTCGCCGTGCTGCAGGGCAGCCATCCGAAGGCGATGACCTCCGACTACTACCGCGTGCTGGTGCACCAGCCGCGCATCCTGCACGAGCGGTCGGCCGTCTTCAACGCGATCATGTATGCGCCGGGCGGGTTGTCGCGCGCCGAGCGCGAACTGGCCAGCGCGGCGGTCTCGCGCATCAACGGCTGCGTCTATTGCGCCTCGGTGCATGCGCAGCGCTTCGAGCAACTGACCAAGCGCAACGACGTGATCGTCCAGCTCTTCGCCGCGCCGCACGGTGCCGGCACCAGCGAGCGCGAGCGTGCCGTCGTGCAACTGGCCATCGCGCTGACGCAGGCGCCGTCGCGCTTCGGCCCGGCGCAGCTGCAGGCGGTGCGGGCCGCGGGCCTGAGCTCGCTCGAGGTGCTGGACCTGGTGCATGCGGTGGCCATCTTTGCCTGGGCCAATCGGCTGATGCTGAACCTGGGCGAGCCGGTCCTGCCGGCCTGAACTCAAGGCTGCTCGAAGCGCCCGCTTTTCTCGGAGGCGAACAGCGCGTCGATGATGCGCATGTTCCATTGCGCGTCGTCCAGCCCTTGCGCATCCGGGCGCTCGGACCGCACGGCGTTCGAGAAGGCTTCGGCCTGCAGCTGGTACTGATCGGCCGTCGGCAACACCACGTGCCGCACGCCGGCGCGATCCGGTGTCCCGGTGTCGTCGATCGAGTACCGGCACGGCCCGTCCTGCGGCGCGTTGAAGGGAATCTCGATCTCCAGGCGCCCCTGGGTGCCGACCAGCTCGATCCGCTGGAACGCAGTCGCCTGCGTGGAGACCGAGAAGGCCAGCTGCCCGCCGCCCGCGAATTCCAGCAGACCGCTGGTCGTGCGGTCGGTGCCGAACGAGGGATCGCGCTCCATCGTCGCGATGACGCGCCGCGGGTTCCCCTCGAAGAACCAGCGCCCGGCCACGATCGCATAGCAGCCGATGTCGTAGAGCGCGCCGCCGCCGATGTCGGCGCGGTTGCGGATGTTCACGGGGTCGGCGTTGAAGTAGCTGAACGACACCTGCACGAAGCGCAGCTCGCCGATCGCGCCACGGCGCAGCAGCTCGCGCGTCTCGACCCATTGCGGATGGAAGCGCACCATGAAGGCTTCGCGTATGTGCACCTGCGACGCGTAAGGCCTGAGCACCTCGAGCTCGGCCGCGGTCAAAGCCATCGGCTTCTCGCACAGCACATGCTTGCCGGCGCGTGCTGCCGCCAGCGTCATCGGCACGTGCAGGTGGTTGGGCAGGGGGTTGTAGACCGCCTCGATGTCCGGGTCGGCGAGCAGCTCCTCGTACGAGCCGTACGCCCGCGCGATGCCCAGCGCATCGGCCGCCGTGCGGGCTGCCGCGAGCTTGCGCGAGGCGATCGCGGCCACTTCCAGCGCCGCGCTCTTGCGCATCCCCGGAATGACCTTGTGCGTGCCGATTCTGGCGGTGGACAGGATGCCCCAACGGACCGGGCTGGTCGTCACGTCTTGTTCTCCTCGAACCATGTTCCGGCATCAGCGCCGTTGCATCGATCTTAGAGGCAAGTGCATGCGCATACCCGCACCGCCGGCGCAGGCTCGCGCGGACATGCATGCTGACCGCCATGCCGCATGCCTCGACGATCCCGCGCCGCCGATTCCTCGCGAGCCTCGCCGCAGGCGCCACCGTGCCGGCACTTGCCGCGCAGCCGGCCGGCTCGACGATGCCGGCGCGCCTCGTCGCGTCGACACGGCAGGCCATCCCGATCGTCGGTCTGGGCAGCTGGATCACCTTCAACGTGGGGCGCGATGCGCCGCTGCGGGCGGAGTGCACGCGGGTCGTGCAGGCCTTCCTCGACGGCGGCGGCCGGGTGATCGACTCGTCGCCGATGTACGGCTCCTCGCAGGACGTGATCGGCCAGGCGCTGCGCACGCTGGGCGCGGCCGGGCAGGTGTTCGCCGCCGACAAGGTGTGGACGGGCGACGGCAGCGCGCAAGGCGCCGCGCAAGCCGAAGCCTCGCGGCAGCTGTGGGGCGTGCCGCGCTTCGCGCTGCTGCAGGTTCACAACCTGCTGAACTGGCAGGCGCACCTGCCGATGCTGCTGCGCCTCAAGGCAGAGGGTCGCGTCGGGCATGTCGGCATCACCACGTCCGAAGGCCGACGCCATGCGGAGTTCGAGCAGTTGATGCGTACGCAGCCGCTGGATTTCGTCCAGTTCACCTACAACCCGCTGGACCGCGAAGCCGAGCAGCGCCTGCTGCCGCTGGCCGCCGACCGCGGCATCGCGGTGCTCGTCAACCGACCGTTCCGGCAGGGCGAGTTGACGCAGCGCCTCGCGCGCCACCCGCTGCCGCCCTGGGCCGCCGAAGCGGGCGCGACGAGCTGGGCGCAGCTGGTGCTGAAGTTCATCCTCGCGCACCCGGCGGTCACCTGCGTCATCCCGGCGACGTCGCAGGTCGCCCATGTGCGGGAGAACCTCGCGGCCGCACGCGGCCCGCTGCCGGATGCCGCGCTGCGCGGCCGCATCGCCGGGCATCTGCAGGCGCTGTGAGCGATGCCCGAGTGGTGGACGTACGGCCTGGGCGATGCGCAGATCTACTCGGCGCGTGCCTACGATCGCTTGGTCGAACGCTGCATGCGCGAGGCCTGGCCCGCGCAACCGCTGACGACGACGCTGGGCCTGGTCGTGCTGGTGCTGCTGTGGCGGCGGCCGAGGACAGGCGCACGTGCGCTGGCGGCCGTTGCCGCGGCGGCGTGTGTATCGGTGGCGGCGTGGTGGCTGCCGCACTGTTATGCCGAGCTTCACTGGGCGGCCGGCGCGATCGCGGCCGGCTTCGCGATGCAGGCGCTGCTGCTCTCGGCGGCGGCCGTTTGGCCGCGGGCGCTGGCACCCCTCGCTTCACCCGGGGCACGCGCCTGCGCCCTCGCGCTCCTCGCCTACGCACTCGTCGTGTTGCCGGGGCTCTCGGTGCCGGC
>DATEFR010000050.1:0-3707 GCA_035280545.1 Burkholderiaceae bacterium
TCGTCTCGTGGTGACTCTGAGTGGTATTCGAGCAGATAGGCCCACGACTTTCCACGCAATGGCAGCACCGAGAAACCGTGCTCTGCGCCGATCATCCGCATCGCGGCGATCGAGTACGAGACGATGTGACCGCGCCGGAGCGGATCCATATACCCTGGATCTTCGTGAAGGACATACTCCGGCAAGCCGGAGTTGACGATGAAGAGGGCCTGGGGCGCGGAGTGCTCGGCCAGTTGCCCAAGCAAGTGTCCAAGCATTGTGGGCGTCAGATGCTCAACGACTTCGATGCAACTGCCGGCATCGAACGTACCGGACAGCGAGGCAACCGGTCCCGCGTGGTAGTTGGGATGCGAAGTATGAGCCTTCGGCGGGAACAGCTCGACGCCATGGAATAGATCTTTGGAGGCCGGGAGATAGCACGACAGCGCATCCAGCAAATAACCTGGCCCCGCACCGACGTCGAGAAAGCGCCGCACTGGTCGGCGGGCATACAGCAGCACTTCAGCGACGCGAGCCAACGCAGGCCCATACGAGCGCTCTTTGGCCGCCGAGAGTTCGTCACGCCAATAATTTTCACGATAGGCCTGGATGAAGCGACCATCATCGACGTCGCTCAAAACCCGAGGATCGATGGCGATCGATTCGCACCCTGCGCAGCGAAAATAGTCAAAGCCTTCGACAACACGCCAGAGTTCTGCCGTCGCGCTGCGGCAAACAGGACATTCAACTCGCCGAGGTTCGAACATAGGTCATCTCGCCAATGTAGACCTGGGGCAGGTTCAGCGTCAGTGCTTCGCGCCGTGGTGGTGGCGGTGCCCGTGCGGCTTGTGATGCGGCGCCGCATGCGCCGGCGACGCGGCTGCGGCAGCGGCGCCGGCCTTCTGCCCGATCTTGCTCTCGGTACCCTGCATCAGCTTGCGGATGTTGGCGCCGTGGCGCCAGATCAGCAGCAGGCCGATGACCGTGACCGCGATCGCGGTCGGGCCGCCGCCCCAGATCAGCAGCTGATAGAACGGCGCGAACACCGCCGCGACCAGCGCGGCCAGCGACGAGTAGCGGAAGAACGCCGCGATGACGATCCAGGTCACGAGCGTGGCCAGGCCCAGCCACGGGTTCAGGCCGAGCAATACGCCGGCCGCCGTCGCGACGCCCTTGCCGCCCTGGAAGCGAAAGAACACCGGCCACAGGTGACCGAGGAACGCGGCCAGCCCGACCAGCGCCATCGTGCCCTCGCCGAGCCCGACGCGCGCGCCGAACAGGTCGACCAGCAGCACCGGCACATAACCCTTCAGCGCATCGAACAGCAGCGTCAGCAGCGCCGCAGTCTTGTTGCCCGAGCGCAGCACGTTGGTCGCGCCGGGGTTGCCCGAGCCGTAGGTGCGCGGGTCGTTCAGGCCCATCACCCGGCTGACGATCACCGCAAACGACAACGAGCCGACCAGGTAGGCGCCGATCGCGGCCAGAACGGGATAGATCGCTTCCATGTGGGGTACGCGAATGACGAACCGAGGGGTGCGTATTGTGCGCGGCCCGCACGGGCTTCTTCACGCGGGTTTCACGCAGGTCTCGTCAGATCGCGCACTCGACCGGCTTCGCGTCCAGCAGCCGCGTCAACACTTCCGGCGCGATGCCGACCAGGTACCCGCGGCGCCCGCCGTTGATGCACAGGCGCGCCAGCTGCAGCACGCTCGCCTCGACGTAGATCGGCATCGCCTTCTTCGTGCCGAACGGCGACGTGCCGCCGACCTGGTAGCCGCTGTGGCGCTGCGCGACCTCGGGCTTGCACGGCTCGACCGACTTCGCGCCGATCTGCCGCGCGAGGTTCTTCGTGCTGACCGACTTGTCGCCATGCATCAGCACGATCAGCGGCTGCGCGCGTTCGTCCTGCATCACCAGCGTCTTGACGACCTCGTGCTCGGCTACGCCGAGCTGGCGCGACGACTCCTCGGTGCCGCCGTGCTCGACGTATTCGTAGACGTGCTCGGTGAAGACGACGCCGTGGCGCCGCAGGAACTGCGTCGCCGGCGTCTCGCTGACGTGCGTGCTCTTCTTCGCCACGGTCGCAGGCCCGGCTTCCTTCTACTGCGCCGGGTCGCGAATCTGCCAGCGGATCGCGTCGATCTGCGCCAGCAACTCCGGCGCGAGCGTCGTGCCCCACGCGTCCAGGCACTCGTCGAGCTGGGCCAGCGTCGTCACGCCGATGATCGTGCTCGCCACGCGCCAGTTGCCGTAGCAGAACGCGAGCGCCATCCGCGTCGGTGTCAGGCCGTGTTCGCGCGCCAGCGCGTTGTAGCGCCGCGCCGCATCGAGCACCTCGCGCCGGCCCCAGCGCTGCTGGCGGAACGCCTCGAATTGCGTCATGCGGCCGAGCGCGGGCGCGCCGCCGTAGCCGTCCGCGTCGTACTTGCCGGTCAGCGCGCCGAAGCCCAGCGGCGAGTACGCGAGCAGCGCGACCTCGGTGCGGTGCATCATCTCGTCCAGCCCGTTGTCGACGATGCGATTGACGAGCGTGTACGGGTTCTGCACGGTCGCGACGCGCGGCAGCCCATGCGCCTCGGCCTCGCGCAGGAACTCGGCCAAGCCCCACGGCGTTTCGTTGCTGAGCCCGATCGCGCGCACCTTGCCGGCCTTGACGAGGCCGGCCAAGGCACCGAGCTGGTCGTGGATGCTCGTGAACTCGCGGTCGTTCGCCGGGTTGAAGTAGACCGACCCGAACATCGGCACGTTGCGGTTCGGCCAGTGGATCTGGTAGAGGTCGATCACGTCGGTGCGCAGGCGCCTCAGGCTGTCGTCGCAAGCCTGGCGGATGTCCTCCGGCTTGAGGTTGGCGCTGCCGCCGCGGATCCAGTCGGCGTTGCGCGCGGGGCCGGCCACCTTGGTCGCGAGCAGCACGCGGTCGCGCACACCGGGTCGCGCCGCGAACCAGTTGCCGATGATGCGTTCGCTGGCGCCCGAGGTCTCGCGGCGCACCGGCACCGCGTACATCTCGGCCGTGTCGATGAAGTTCATGCCGCGCTCGAGCGCGCGGTCCAGGATCTTGTGCGAGGTCGGCTCGTCGACCTGCTCGCCGAAGGTCATCGTGCCGAGACAGACCCGGGTCGCACGCAGTTCGCTGCGGCCCAGGGTCACGAGGGGAATGGTCGTCGTCGTCATGGCGGCCGAGTTTATCTGCGCGCGTCGTTGCGCGCAGGCGGCGGCCGGTTCAGGCGGCAGCGGTCGTCGTGGTGCTCGCGGTCCCGCGCTCGTGCCGCCTCGACAACCCGAGACGCTCGACCGACAGGTACTGCTGCCGGTACTGCTCGAACGGCAGCGTATCGTTCGCCTCGATGCGCTGCTGCTCGTCGAGAGACTCCTGCGTCAGCCGCATGAAGCGGTTGTGGAGCTGGTCGGAATACGGCAGCGCGAGCAGCGCCGCGCGGGTCTGCAGCGACTGCGCCCGCACGAAGGCGACGTACGACTGGTCGAAATCGCCAGCCACCGTCGCGAGCACGCGCGCCGACGGCGCGGTGGCCGGCTCGGACAGCAAACGCCACGCGGCCTGCATCGCATCGCGGTGCTTGCGGCCGCCGTCCAGCGCATCCAGCGCGTCGGCGATGGGCTCGCACTCCTGCAGCAGCTGCCGGCCCCAATCGACCAGCACGATGTCGTCCGCGCCGCGCTCCAGTGTCAGCCCCGGCTCGCGCCCGCGCGATGCGACACGCTGCTGA
>DATEFR010000051.1:0-7772 GCA_035280545.1 Burkholderiaceae bacterium
CGACCCCCAAAAGCGAAAAAGGGTCACGCCACCGTGACCCTTTGAGCATGTCCCGGCGGATTGAACGGCAGCCGAAGGCTGTCCGTTCGAACCCGCCGAGTTATTGCGGCAGCGAAGCTGTCCGCAATAACTTTACATGTCCATACCGCCCATGCCACCCATGCCGCCCATGCCACCCGGCATGCCGCCGGCCGGCGCTTCGTCCTTCGGCGCCTCGGCGATCATCGCCTCGGTGGTCAGCATCAGCGACGCGACCGACGCGGCGTTCTGCAGCGCGGTGCGGGTCACCTTGGTCGGATCGAGAATGCCCATCTCGATCATGTCGCCGTAGGTGTCGTTCGCGGCATTGAAGCCGTAGTTGCCCTTGCCGCCCAGCACCGCGTTGACCACCACGCTGGCTTCGCCGCCGGCGTTGTAGACGATCTCGCGCAGCGGCGCTTCGATGGCCTTGAGCACCAGCTTGATGCCGGCTTCCTGGTCGGCGTTGTCGCCCTTGATGTTGCCGGCCGCCTGCTTGGCGCGCAGCAGCGCAACGCCGCCGCCGGCGACGATGCCTTCCTCGACAGCCGCACGGGTCGCGTGCAGCGCGTCTTCGACACGCGCCTTCTTTTCCTTCATCTCGACTTCGGTCGCGGCACCGACCTTGATCACCGCCACGCCGCCGGCCAGCTTGGCCACGCGTTCCTGCAGCTTTTCGCGGTCGTAGTCGCTGGTCGCTTCCTCGATCTGCACGCGCACTTGCTTGACGCGCGCTTCGATGTCGGCTGCGGCGCCGGCGCCGTCGATGATCGTGGTGTTTTCCTTGCCCACTTCGACGCGCTTGGCCTGGCCCAGATCAGCCAGCGTGACCTTCTCGAGCGTCAGGCCGACTTCCTCGGCGATGACCTTGCCGCCGGTCAGGATCGCGATGTCTTCGAGCATCGCCTTGCGACGGTCACCGAAGCCCGGCGCCTTGACGGCGACGACCTTCAGGATGCCGCGGATCGTGTTGACCACCAGCGTCGCGAGCGCTTCGCCTTCGACTTCCTCGGCGATGATCAGCAGCGGACGGCCCGACTTCGCCACTTGCTCCAGCGTCGGCAGCAGGTCGCGGATGTTGCTGATCTTCTTGTCGAACAGCAGCACGAACGGGTTGTCCAGGACGGCGGTCTGCTTGTCCGGGTTGTTGATGAAGTACGGCGACAGGTAGCCGCGGTCGAACTGCATGCCCTCGACGACCTCGAGCTCGCTGTTCAGGCTCTTGCCGTCTTCGACGGTGATGACGCCTTCCTTGCCGACCTTGTCCATCGCGTCGGCGATGATCTTGCCGACTTCGTCGTCGCTGTTCGCCGAGATCGTGCCGACCTGAGCGATTTCCTTGCTCGTGGTCGTCGGCTTCGATTGCTTCTTCAGCTGCTCGACCAGCGCCGTGACGGCCTTGTCGATGCCGCGCTTCAGGTCCATCGGGTTCATGCCCGCGGCCACGTACTTCATGCCTTCGCGGACGATGGCCTGCGCGAGCACGGTCGCGGTGGTGGTGCCGTCACCGGCGATGTCGCTGGTCTTGGAAGCGACTTCCTTGACCATCTGCGCGCCCATGTTCTGGAGCTTGTCCTTGAGCTCGATCTCCTTCGCGACCGAGACGCCGTCCTTCGTGACGGTCGGGCCGCCGAACGAACGCTCGAGCACCACGTTGCGGCCCTTGGGGCCCAGGGTCACCTTGACCGCGTTGGCCAGGATGTTCACGCCTTCGACCATGCGCGCGCGGGCGTCGCCGCCGAACACTACGTCTTTTGCTGCCATGTTTGATTTCTCCTAAGCGAGAGGGGGTGCCTGATTACTTCTCGACGACGGCGAAGAGGTCTTCCTCGCGCATCACCAGCAGTTCGTCGCCGTCGACCTTGACGGTCTGGCCGCTGTACTTGCCGAACAGCACGCGGTCGCCGACCTTGACGTTCAGCGTGACGAAGTCGCCCTTGTCGTTGCGCTTGCCCGGGCCAACCGCCAGGACTTCGCCCTGGTCAGGCTTTTCGGCGGCGTTGTCGGGGATCACGATGCCCGAAGCGGTCTTGGTTTCTTGTTCCAGGCGCTTGACGATCACGCGATCGTGCAACGGACGAAGTTTCATAGCATCTCCTTGATGACTCGAATCCAGTATTGGAAAGGGTGAAAGAGGCAGTGTGCGCTCAATCACTTCGGGAAGATCGCAGCGCGGCGACTGCCTACCCGCCCCGTTAGCACTCAATGGTGAGGAGTGCTAGCAGGCGGATTATAGGGTTGCGATGTGAACTTTCAAGACAGGGCTGTCCGTTGGCACGGCTGGCGTCTGAACAACCGGCGTCCTGGTTCGTCTTCTCTTCCGAGCGCCTTCACACGGCGCGCCGCCACGGGAGAGAACACCACCGATGCATGCCTACGACTTCATCGCGGTCGGGCTGGGACCCTTCAACCTGAGCCTGGCTTGCCTGATGGCGCCGCTGAAGGAACACCACGGCCTGTTCCTCGAGCGCAGCAGCCAGTTCGCCTGGCATCCCGGGATGCTGATGGACTCGTGCACGCTGCAGAACCCGTTCCTCGCGGACCTGGTCTCGCTGGCCGACCCGACCAGCCGCTTCAGCTACCTGAACTACTGCAAGCAGCAGGGCCGCATCTACTCGTGCTATGTGCGCGAGAACTTCTACCTGACACGGCAGGACTACAACCGCTATTGCCAATGGGCCGCGGCGCAGCTGGACAGCGTGCGCTTCCACCATGAGGTCACCGGCATCACGTACGAGCCACTGCAGGGCGTGTACCTCGTGGCCGGTCGCGATCCGCGCACCGGGCGGCGCTTCGAGCATGCCGCACGGCGCCTGGTGCTGGGCGTCGGCGCGTCGCCGCTGCTGCCGGCGTGCTGCGACGGCGGCGATGGGCCGTACCTGCACAGCGCCGACTACCTGCAGCACAAGGAGGCGCTGCAGCGCCGGCGCTCGATCACGATCGTCGGCAGCGGGCAGAGCGCGGCCGAGATCTACCGCGACCTGCTGCAAGACATCGCCCGCTGCGGCTACAGCCTGAACTGGGTGACGCGCTCGCCGCGCTTCTTCCAGATGGAGAACGCCAAGCTGGTGCTGGAACTGATCTCGCCCGACTACGCCGAGCATTTCCACGGCCTGCCCGAGGCCGCCAAGCAGCGCGTGCTCGCCGGGCAGAAGAGCGTCTACAACGGCATCAACGCGCAGCTGATCAACCATCTGTACGACCAGCTCGACGAGCGCCGCGACGAGCTGCGGACCCGCACCCGGCTGCTGCCGAACATGGAGCTGCAGGCCTGCCGGCGCCGCGGCGACGGCTGGGAACTGGAGTTCGCGCACACCGAGCTCGGCCGCCGCTACCGCCACGATGCCGACGGCCTGATCTTCGCGACCGGTTATGCGCCACGCGTGCCGGCGTTCGTCGAGGGGATCCGGCAGCGCATCGCCTGGGACGAGCAGGGCCGCTATCGCCAGCAGCGCCACTATGCGGTGGACCTGGACGGTCGCGAGATCTTCGTGCAGAACGCCGGCTTTCACAGCCACGGCGCGACCAACCCGGATCTCGGCCTCGCCTGCCACCGCAACGCCTGCATCATCCGCGCGCTGACCGGGGTCGAGTACTACCCGATCGAGACCGGCACCACGCTGCAGGACTTTGCGCCGCGTGCCGACGGCGTGTTCGTCGAGGTGCCGGCGTGAACGCGAAGGGCTTGCGTGCTGCGATCGTCGCGATGTCGGCGTTCGCGGTGGTCAGCGACGCGATCCTGATCGCCTTCTACCCGCATTTCTTCGCGCGCCGCTACGGCGTGACCAGCGCGTTCCATGTCGGCGCGTACATCGCGGCGATCTCGATCGCGGTGATGTGCACGCTGCCGCTGTGGGCGCGCGTGGCGCGGCGCGTCGAGACCATGCACCTGCTGCTGTTCACGCAGGGCGCGGCCGGCACGCTGTGCGTGCTGAGCGGCTTTGCGGACAGCGTGCTCGGCTACTGGGTGCTGACGATGCTGATGTTCATGTGCAAGAGCAGCTACCTGCTGATGTACCCGTACCTGATGCGCATGCAGCCGCCCGAGACGCACGGTCACACGATCGGCTTGCTGTCGGTGGTGGTGCATGTCGGCAGCATCGCGGGCGCGGCGGCGGGCGGCCATGTGCTGCAGCGCTACGGGGCCGCGGCCTGCATAGGGTTGATGGCCTTCGGCGACTTCGCGCAGATGGCCATCTGCGTGTGGCTGATCCGAAGCGGGCGCGTCGTGCACGTCGTCGCGGCCGATGCCGCAGCGGCGGCGGCCGTCGCCTCGACGGACGCGAGCCCCAAGGGCTCGCGCTCGCGCATCCTGCCGTTGTGCGCTCTGATGATGCTGATCGACTTCGGCGCCTACCTGATCCGCCCGTTCTTCTCCATGTACTGGGAGCAGGTGTCGGCCTCGAACGACCAGCTGATCAGCGGGCTGGTGTTCGCGATCCCCGGCGCCATCGCGCTGGCGGCGCTGTTCGCGAACCAGCTCGTGCGCACCCGCGGCGGCCGGCTGCCGGACCCTGTGCTCGCGAACCTGCTGCTGGGCGCCGCCGGCCTCGCGCTGCAGGCCTGGCCGGCGCCGTGGGCCGTGCTGCTGGGGCGCGTGCTCTACGGCTGGGCGTTGTTCCAGCTCATCGTGAAGTTCGAGGTGCTGCTGTTCCGCTTCAGCACGCCGGCGGCGTATGCGCGCGACTTCAGCGTCTTCAACTTCTTCCAGAACCTGGGCGTGCTGCTGTCGTCGTTCGCGGCCGGAGCGCTGGTCGAGCGACACGGCATCGCGGTCACGTTCGCGATCGCCGCCGCCGGCTTCGGCCTCAGCGCGCTGCTCGATCGCCTGCTGGGCCTGGAGCGCCCGGCGACGACCCTGCCCGAACCTGCTCTCGCGGAGACGCGCCATGCCGGTTGACTTCGCCGCCCGCGAGCTCGCCACCAGGCCCTATGTGAACCAGGGCATGCGCATCCGCGCGCTCGACCTCGAGACCGACATCCCGCTGATGCACCGCTGGTTCGCGATGGACTACGCGAGCTTCTGGGGCATGCAGCACAAGACCGAGCGCGAGGTCCGCGACGTGTATGCCGCGCTGCTGGGCAGCGGGCATGCGATGGCCTACACGGGCCTCTGGCGCGAGCGCCCCGCGTTCCTGCTCGAGTGCTACGACCCGGCGCACGACGAGCTCGGGCGCCACTACCCGGTGCGCCACGGCGACGTCGGCATGCATTTTTTTGTCGGCCCGCCCGAGGCGCCGGTGTCCGGCTTCACGCGCAACGTGTTCCGCGCGTTGATGCGTTTCGTCTTCGAGCGCCTGCAGGCCCACCGCGTGGTGGTCGAGCCCGATGCCCGCAACGACAAGGTGCACGTGCTGAACCGCGAGATGGGCTTTGCCTACGAGCGCTATGTGCAGCTCCCCGAAAAACTCGCCGCCCTCGCGTTCTGCACGCGCGAGAGCTTCGTCCTGTCCCAACGAGAGGAATTTGCCGAATGAACCGCACCATTTCCGAGCCCGCCGACGCTGCGGCCCACCTGGACCCCGAGGTCTGGGCCAAGGTGAACCGCCTGCTGGTGCGCAAGGCGCTCGCTGAGTTCTCGCACGAATTGCTGCTGGTGCCGCGCGCGGTCGGCGCCGCGTCGCGTGCCGGCTGGCAACGCTGGTCGGTCCATGCCGGCGCCAACGTCGAGTACCGCTTCGATGCACAGGCGATGGCATTGCGCCATTGGCGCATCGACGCGGCGTCGATCGGCCGCTTCGTCGACGACACGGCCCAGGAACTCGACGCGCTGACCTTCATCATCGATTTCAAGGACAGCCTGGGGATACGCCCCGAGCTGCTGCCGGTGTACCTCGACGAGATCAGCAGCACGCTGTACGGCGCGGCCTTCAAGCACCGCAAGGACAACCCGAGCAGCGAGGCACTGGCCGACGAGCCCGACTTCCAGACCTTCGAGCACGCGATGATGGAGGGCCACCCCGGGTTCGTCGCGAACAACGGGCGCCTGGGTTTCGATGCCGAGGACTACCGGGCCTACGCGCCCGAGGCTGGCGCGAGCTTTCGCATCCTCTGGCTCGCGGTGCGGCGCGAGCGCGCGCATTTCGCGAGCCTCTCGACCTTGAGCTACGAAGCGTTGATGGCGCAGGAGTTGGGAACCGCGGCGCGCAAGCGTTTCGCCGGCGAGCTGCAGCGGCTGGGCCTGGACGAAGCCGACTACCTGTACATGCCGGCGCATCCGTGGCAGTGGTTCAACAAGCTGTCGATCGCATTCGCCGCGCACGTGGCGCAGCGCGACATCGTGTGCCTGGGCTACAGCGAGGACCACTACCAGGCGCAGCAGTCGATCCGCACGTACTTCAACGTCGGTCATCGGGCGCGCCATTACGTGAAGACCTCGCTCGCGATCCTGAACATGGGCTTCATGCGCGGGCTGTCGCCGTACTACATGGCCGGTACGCCGGCGATCAACGAATGGATCCACGACCTGATCGACGGCGACCCCTTTCTGCGCGAGAACGGCTTCGCCATCCTGCGCGAGGTCGCCTCGGTGGGCTTTCGCAACCGCTACTACGAGGCGGCGATCACGGCCGACAGCCCGTACAAGAAGATGCTCTCGTGCCTGTGGCGCGAAAGCCCGGTGACGCGCGTGCAATCCGGTGAGCGGCTGATGACGATGGCAGCGCTGCTGCACGTCGATCGCGACGGCCAGGCGCTGCTGCCGGTGCTGGTGCGGCGCTCGGGGCTGGAGGTCTCCGAGTGGCTGCGCCGCTATCTGCGCGCCTACCTGACACCGCTGCTGCATTGCTTCTACGCGCACGACCTGGTGTTCATGCCGCACGGCGAGAACCTGATCCTCGTGATGGCGCAGCACGTGCCGGTGCGCGCGATCATGAAAGACATCGCCGAGGAATCGGCGATCCTCGACAAGAACGCCCCACTGCCCGACGCCATCAAGCGACTCGCGGTGGAGGTGCCGGCCGAGTTCAAGCTGCTCGCGATCTTCATCGACGTGTTCGACGGCTTCTTCCGCTTCCTGAGCCAGACCCTGGTGGACAGCGATGTCTGCAGCGAAGATGTCTTCTGGCGCCTGGTGGCCGAGTGCGTGGTCGAGTACCAGGAGGCCCATCCGCAGTACCGCGACAAGTTCGATGCGCACGACCTGTTCGCGGCCGACTTCCTGCACTCGTGCCTGAACCGGCTGCAGCTCGCGAACAACCAGCAGATGGTCAACCTGGCCGATCCCGCGTCCAGCCTGAAGATGGCGGGCCGGTTGCCCAACCCGATCGCGAAGTTCCGGCCGCAGCGCGATGCGTTGCGCGAGCGCGTCGCCACTGTGGCGGCGTGAGCGGGGCGTTGCGCGCGCTCGCGGACGACGCGGCGCGCGTCGTGCCGGGGCTGTGCGGCCGCGTCGTCGCCGCCGATGCCGCGTATCCTCCGTGGCATGCCACCGCGCAGCTCGCCTCGGTGCAGCGCTACTGGGCGCGGAACCATCCCGAGGCCGGGCCACACTACGCGGCGTTGCGCGGTTGGGGTCTGCTGGTGTGGCAGCCGATCTACCTGGCGGTGATCGCCGCGCATGTGAGCGCGGCGCGCTTGGACCTCGATCGCCTGTCTCTTGTCGTCAACGACGGCTCGGTGGAGGCGTATCGCCTGTCGGAGCACGACGACGTCGACGCGCCGATCGACGAGGCCGCGCCGCTGCACGCCTCGACCCGGCAACTGGCCGCCGGCATCGCCGGCCTGCTGCCGCGCTGGCAAGCGCATGCGCCGCT
>DATEFR010000052.1:0-9899 GCA_035280545.1 Burkholderiaceae bacterium
CTTGCCCGGCGCGATCAGCACGCCGCCGGCGTGCATGCCGACGTTGCGCACGATGCCTTCGACCCGCGTGGCCAGGGTCAGCAGCTCGGCCACTTCTTCCTCGGCCGCCTCGCGCTGCTCGAGCTCGGGCGCTTCCTTGCGCGCGTAGATGATGCCGGGGTCGGGTTTCTCGGGCACCTTCGCGAGCGTGACCGTCTTGCCCGGCGGCGCCGGGATCAGCTTGGCGATCGAATCGACATGGCCATAGCCCATGCCCAGCACGCGGCCGACGTCGCGCAACGCCGCTTTCGCCGCCATCGTGCCGAAGGTCGCGATCTGGCTGACTGCGTCGCGACCGTACTTCTGCTTGACGTAGTCGATCACGCGGTCGCGGTTGCCCTGGCAGAAGTCGATGTCGAAGTCCGGCATCGACACGCGCTCCGGGTTCAGGAAGCGCTCGAACAGCAGGTTGTATTGCAGCGGATCCAGGCCGGTGATGTTCAGCGCGTACGCGACCAGCGAGCCGGCACCCGAGCCGCGTCCGGGCCCGACCGGGCAGCCGTTCTTCAGCGCCCAGTTGATGAAGTCCGCGACGATCAGGAAGTAGCCGGGGAAGCCCATCTTCAGGATCGTCTGGATCTCGAAGTCGAGCCGCTCCTCGTAGCGTGCGCGCTGCGCCTCGCGCTGCGCCTCGTCGGGGTAGAGCTGCACGAGCCGCGCCTTCAGGCCGTCGTGCGACGCGACGCGGAAGTACTCCTCCATCGGCATCGGCTGGCCGTCGATCAGCGGCGTCGGGAAGTCCGGCAGCTGCGGCTTGCCCAGCACCAGGCGCAAGTTGCAGCGCTTCGCGATCTCGACCGTGTTCGCGACCGCGCTGGGCAGGTCGGCGAACAGCGCCTCCATCTGCGCCTGCGTCTTGAAGTACTGCTCGCGGCCGAAACGCTTGACCCGCTTCGGGTTCGCGAGCATCTCGCCCTCGGCCACGCAGATGCGGGCCTCGTGCGCCTCGTAGTCATCGGGCTCGAGGAACTGTACCGGGTGAGTCGCGACGACCGGCAGCTTCAGGCTCGCCGCGAGCGTGACCGCAGCGCGTACATGCGCCTCGTTGCCGGGCAGCCCGGCACGATGCAGCTCCAGGTAGAAGCGGCCCGGAAACATCTCGGCCAGCTTCTGCGCGAGCGAGCGAGCACGCGCCTGGTCCAGCGCCACCAGCGCCTGCCCGACGGGGCCATGCTCGGCGCCCGACAGCACGATCAAGCCCTCGCCCAGCTCGGCGAGCCAGCCCCATTGCACCGACGCCTGCGCGCGCTGCCCGCCATGCAGCCAGGCGCGCGACAGCAGCTCGCAGAGGTTCAGATAGCCCTGCCGGTTGCACACCAGCACGAGGACGCGCGCGAGCCCCTTGGCGCCAGTCCCGACGGCGTGCGGCTCGACGCTTTCGGGCTCCAGCCACAACTCGGCGCCGAGGATGGGCTTGATGCCGGCCTTGCGCGCCGCGCTGTACAGCTTGATCGAGCCGAACAGGTTCGACAGGTCGGTGATCGCGAGCGCACCCTGCTTGTCCGCCGCGGCCGCCTGCACCGCATCGTCGACCCGCAAGGTGCCGTCGACGACTGAAAACTCGGTGTGCGTGCGCAGGTGTACGAAGGCCATGGCGAGCATTTTAGGGAGCGGCCGCGCCGTCGGCGCGGCGCGAGCGGCTCGCTAAAATCCGAGCGTGAATTCTTCGGTCCTGAACGTCTCGGCCTACAAGTTCGTCAGCCTGGACGACCCGGCCCGCTGGCGCGAGCGCATCCGCGCGCAAGCCGAGGCGCATGCGCTCAAGGGCACGGTGTTGCTGGCCCACGAAGGCATCAACCTCTTTCTGGCGGGTCACGCCGAGGCGCTGCGCCGCTTCGTCACGTGGCTGCGCGAGCACGGCGAGTTGGCGGATCTCGAGGCCAAGGAAAGCTGGTCCACGGCGGCGCCGTTCCGGCGCCTGCTCGTCAAGGTCAAGCGCGAGATCATCCGGATGAACTGCCCGACGATACGGCCGCAGGCCGAGCGGGCACCGGCGGTCGATGCGCCCACGCTCGCGCGCTGGCTCGCCGCGGGCCACGACGACGCGGGCCGGCCGGTGGTCACGCTGGACACGCGCAATGCATTCGAAATCGGCCACGGCCGCTTTCGCGGCGCGCTCGACTGGGGGCTCGCGCGCTTCAGCGACTTTCCGCAGGCGCTGCAGCGGCGCCGCGCCGAGCTCGAAGGCAAGACGGTCGTCAGCTACTGCACCGGCGGCATCCGCTGCGAGAAGGCCGCGCTGCTGATGCGCGAGGCCGGGGTCGAGAACGTGCTGCAGCTCGACGGCGGCATCCTGCGCTACTTCGAGCAGGCCGGCGGCCAACATTTCGACGGGTCTTGTTTCGTCTTCGATCAAAGGGAATCGCTGGACGTCACACTGACCCCGGCGCAATCGGTGTAAGGTGGGCCGCTCGCGCAACGACTACCGCGCTTGATCCCCGCGGTGCCATCGGCATGACGTCCTCGCCCGTCCCCTCGCCTGCCCGGCAGGCGCACCCGTCCGCGTCCGGCGTCGCGCTGCCGCTGCTGCAGCAGTACGGCGCGATCCGCCGGTACTCGCTCGCGCTCGCCGCGCCGCTCTCGGCCGAGGACTGCCAGGTGCAGTCGATGCCCGACGCGAGCCCGACGAAGTGGCATCTCGCGCACGTCACCTGGTTCTTCGAGACCTTCATCCTCGAGCGCTTCGAGCCCGGCTTCAAGCCGTTCGACGCGAGCTTTCGCGTGCTGTTCAACAGCTACTACCAGGGCGTCGGCGAGCAGTACCCGCGGCCGCACCGCGGACTGATCACGCGGCCGTCGCTGGACGAGATCAAGCGCTACCGCGCCGACGTCGACGCGCGCATGCTCGCGCTGATTGCCGCGCGTGGCGGCGACGCCGAGCTGGAAGAGCTGGTCACGCTCGGGCTGCATCACGAACAGCAGCACCAGGAGCTGCTGCTCACCGACATCAAGCACGCGCTGAGCTTCAACCCGACGCGCGCCGCCTACGCGAAGCGCTGGCCGATGACCAGCGTGCGGCCGCAACCGCTGCGCTGGTTCGGTTATGCCGGCGGGCTGATCGAACACGGCCACGACATCGCGCTCGACGGCGCGTTCTGCTTCGACAACGAGACGCCGCGGCACCGCGCATACGCCGCCCCGTTCGAGCTCGCGTCGCGGCCCGCGACCTACGACGAATACCTCGCGTTCATCGACGACGGCGGCTACCGCCGGCCCGAACTCTGGCTGTCTATGGGCTGGGATTGGGTGCGCCAGGGCCGGCGCGAAGCGCCGCTGTACTGGCATCGGCACGACGGCGTGTGGCGCAGTCACACCTTGCAAGGGCTGGTCGAGATCGACCCGCACACGCCGGTGTGCCACCTCAGCTACTTCGAGGCCGATGCGTACGCGCGCTGGGCCGGTGCCCGGCTGCCGACCGAAGTCGAATGGGAGCATGCGGCGCGGCAACTGCGGGCGCCGGCCTCCACGATGTCGCGCGGCAACTTCGCGGACCGCGGCGCCTTCCACCCGCTGCCCGCCGGCGACGCCGCCGACGAGCCGCTGCAGATGTACGGCGACGTCTGGGAGTGGACCTCGTCGAGTTATGCCGCGTATCCCGGCTACCGCCCGCTGCCCGGGGCAGTCGGCGAATACAACGGCAAGTTCATGAGCAACCAGTACGTGTTGCGCGGCGGCTCCTGCGCAACGCCGGTCGGGCACGTGAGGGCGAGCTATCGCAACTTCTTCCCGACCGATGCGCAGTGGCAGTTCAGCGGCGTGCGGTTGGCGCGGGACCTTTGATCTTCACGAGGTCAGCACCTCCAGCACCTCCGAGCGGAACTCGCGCTGGTACAGCACGTAGATCACGCCGGCCGTCGCGATCACGAACGCGAGCGGCGAGAAGAACCAGCCGATCGCCGCGATCGCGAAGTAGTAAGCGCGCAAGCCGTCGTTGAAGGTCTCCGCGGCGAGCCCGACGACGCGCCCCGCCTTGTCGGCGAAGTCGTCGCGCGACAGGCCGGCGCTATCGAACTGCTTGGCCTCCGGCGCCGCCGCGACCAGCAGCGCGCCGAAGGTGTACTGCCGCATCGACCAGGTGAAGCGGAAGAACGCGTAGACGAAGATCCCGAGCAGCAGGATCAGCTTCATGTCGAAGATCAGCGCGCTGGTGCGCTGCGCGAACGGCAATTCGCGCACCAGGTCGGTCGCACGGTCGCTGGCCAGCACGGCAAGCAGCCCCCCGATGATCAGGATGGTCGTCGATGCGAAGAACGAGGGGCTGGTCGAGAGATTCTGGATCACCACGCCGTCGACCACGCGCACCTCGCGGAACGTGGTCTGCAGCATCCATTGCCGGCGCACCGCGTTGGTCGCGGCCAGCACCGAGCGCTGCGAGCCGGCGCCGCGCCGCGCGTAGTGGGCGTAGCCGCCCCACCCGACAAAGAACATCAATGCCGCGAGCCAGTCGACCCACGGCAGCAGCTGGAACACCTTCAACATCAGTTCCATGGGGCCGAAATGTAGCAAGGCGAATGCCGGCCTGGCCGGCCGGCATTCGCCCTGTGCGCCGCAACCGCGGCGATGAAGAATGCGCGACGCCGAATCAGTCGGCGCGCTTGCCGCCCAGGCTCAGCGAGCCCGGCCCGAACGCGAACACCATCAGCATGCCGCCGGCGATCGCGATGTTCTTCATGAAGTGGATGTTCTGGTTCATCGCCTGCTCCGCCGGCACCGCCCAGAAGTTGTGGAAGATCAGCGCCGCCAGCACGCTGAACACCGCGAGCGCAAGCGCCGCCCAACGCGCATGGAAGCCGGTCAGCAGCGCGAGCCCGCCGCCGAGCTCGACGACGATGGTCAACGCCGCGAGCACCGACGCCATCGGCAGCCCCTTCGACGCGATGTAGCCGGCGGTTCCGGCGAAGCCGGCGATCTTGCCGAAGCCCGACAGGATGAAGATCAGCGCCAGCAGGATGCGGCCGATCAGCGCGACGCCGTTGTTGGAAGTTTGCGTGGACATGGGAGTGGGTCCTCGTGGTTCTCGGGTTGACGATGAAACGGGCTGATGAAGAGGACGGGCAGCCCGGGCCCCGTCAGGTGAGATCGAACAGCAGCACCTCGGCGCCGCGTGCATGCGCGAGCGTCAGCTCGGTCTCGTGCTCGAGGCCGATCGCGTCGCCGGCATGCAGTGCCTGGCCATTGGCTTGGACGTCGCCGCGCACGACATGCAGGTAGGCGCGCCGCGCCGGGTCGAGCGTGCGCTTCAGCGTCGCGTCGCCGTCGAACAGGCCCGCGTAGATCGCCGCGTCGGCATGCAGCGTGACCGAGCCGTCGCGGCCGTCGGGCGACGCGACCAGTCGCAGCGTGCCGCGCTTGGACGCGGAATCGAAGTGCTTCTGCTCGTAGCTCGCCTCGATGCCGCGCACATTCGGCTCGATCCAGATCTGCAGGAAGTGGGTCGTGTCGTTCGCCGCGTGATTGAACTCGCTGTGCATCACGCCGCGGCCGGCACTCATGCGCTGCACGTCGCCGGGGCGGATCACGCCGGCGGCCTTGCCGGCGGCACCGGCGCCGTTGCCCATGCTGTCCTTGTGCGCCAGCTCGCCCTCGAGCACGTAGCTGACGATCTCCATGTCGCGGTGCCCATGCGTGCCGAAGCCGGTGCCCGGCGCGATGCGATCCTCGTTGATGACGCGCAGGTTGCCGAAGCCCATGTGCTTCGGGTCGTAGTAGTCGGCGAACGAAAAGCTGTGAAAACTCTTCAGCCAGCCGTGGTCGGCGTAGCCGCGGTCCGATGATTTGCGCACGGTGATCATGGTGGCGCTCCTTTCGTTGCCGAAACTTTAGGGCGCACCCCGCAAGGCGCCATCCGGCAAGCGTTGAAGTGACCGTTCAAATAAGATGAATGGCAATCCGACTACGCCGTGCCTGCCGGCCGCCTCATGAGCAGTTCCAGCCGCAATGTCCTGACCCCCGAATCGCTGGCGATGATGGACGTCATCGCCCGCACCGGCAGCTTCGCCGCGGCCGCGCGCGAACTCGGCAAGGTGCCCTCGTCGCTGACCTACAGCGTGCGCCAGCTCGAGGACGCGCTGGACGTGCTGCTGTTCGACCGCCGCTCGCGCCAGGCCAAGCTCACGGCCGCCGGCGAGGAGCTGCTGAGCGAGGGCCGGCGCCTGCTCGACCAGATGGATGCGGTCGCCAACCGGGTCAAGCGGGTCGCGACCGGCTGGGAGACGCAGCTGACGCTGGCGGTCGACGGCGTGATCTCGAGGCTGACGATGTTCGAGCTGTGCGAATCGTTCTACGCGCTGTGCCCCCAGCACACGACTGCGCGCCCCGGCACCAGCGCGCAGATTCCGACGACGCTGGGCAGCCCCGGTACGCGATTGCGCCTGCGCACCGAGGTGATGAACGGCACCTGGGAAGCCTTGACCAGCGGGCAGGCCGACATCGCGATCGGCGTCGGCGCGGAGCGCGGCACGCATCCGGGCGTGCAGATGCGCGAGCTGGGCACGATGCAGTTCCTGTTCACCGTCGCGCCGCATCACCCACTGGCGGCGGCCAGCGCGCCCATCAGCGATGCGGAGCTGCTGCGCCATCGAGCCGTCGCGGTCGCCGACTCGGCGCAGCGCCTGGCGCCGCTGACCGTGAACCTGCTGCCCGGGCAGGACGTGCTGACCGTCAGCAGCATGCAGCTGAAGATCGAAGCGCTGCTGCGCTGCATGGGCAGCGGCTTCGTGCCCGAGCCATTGGTGCGCGACCACCTTGCCGCCGGTCGGCTGGTCGTGAAGCCGACGCAGCGCGGCGCGACCCTGGTCCGCCTGGCCTACGCCTGGCGCACCCATGCCGGGCAGCACGCGCCCCGCAAGGAGCCGCAGCAAGGCCTCGCACTGCGCTGGTGGCTCGACCAGCTCGAAAGCCCGACGACCCGCGCCGCGCTGCTCGAGCACCACTCCGCGGTGCCGCTGGCCGGAATGTGAGGCATGCGGCTTGCCCCTGATGCGCTGCGATGAACACAGCTCACGCCGCCGACCGTCCGGCCCGCTATGTCGGGCGCTTCGCGCCGTCGCCGACCGGGCCGCTGCATGCCGGCTCGCTGGTCGCCGCGCTCGCGTCGTGGCTGGACGCACGGGCCCACGGCGGGCGCTGGCTGGTGCGCATCGAGGACGTCGACCGGCCGCGCTGCGTGCCCGGTGCGGCCGAGACCATCCTGCGCCAGCTTGCGGCCTGCGGGCTGGTGCCCGATGAAACGCCGCTGTGGCAATCGACCCGCGACGATGCCTACGACCGCGCGCTCGCCCACCTGAGCGGCGCCGGCTGGGCATACCCCTGCGCCTGCTCGCGCCAGGACATCGAGCTCGAACTGACGCGGCGCGGACGCACGCGCGAGCGCCACGCCGAGCTGGTCTACCCGGGCACCTGTCGCGCCGGCCTGCGCGGTCGCATCGCTCGCGCGACCCGCGTGCTGACGCTGCCCGCGCTGCTGGATTCGGTCCAGCCCGACGAGCGCAACCCGCTCGTGATCACCTGGCACGACCGCCGCCTCGGTGCGCTCACGCAGGACGTGAGCGCCGAGGTCGGCGACTTCGTGCTGCAGCGCGCCGACGGGCTGTGGGCGTACCAGCTCGCGGTCATCGTCGACGATGCCGAGCAAGGCATCACCGACGTCGTGCGCGGCGAGGACCTCGCCGACAACACGCCGCGCCAGATCCACCTGCAGCGGCTGCTCGGGCTCCCGACGCCGCGCTACCTGCACACGCCGCTGGTGTTGGGCATTGACGGCGCGAAGCTGTCCAAGCAGAACGGCGCGGTTGCGCTGATGCTGGACAGCACCCACGATGCGCTCGCGCGCCTGCAGGAAGCCGCTGCCGTGCTGGGCCTGGGCGACGCGGGCACGCCAGGGCCGTTGGGCGATTGGCTGCACGGGGCGGTCGATCGCTGGCGCGCCGTCGGGCCCCGCGGCGATGGCATGATCGCGGGTTCTTCATCATCCAGAACGGGAGACACGCCATGATCACCACCACCTCCGGCCTGCAGTACGAAGACACCGTCGTCGGCACCGGCGCGACCGCCCAGGCCGGCCAGCACGTGACCGTGCACTACACCGGATGGCTGCACGACACCACGAAGGCCGGCAACAAAGGCGCGAAGTTCGATTCGAGCAAGGACCGCAACGACCCGTTCGACTTCGGCCTGGGCGCCGGCATGGTCATCAAGGGTTGGGACGAAGGCGTGCAGGGCATGCAGGTCGGCGGCACGCGACTGCTCGTGATCCCGCCGCAGCTGGGGTATGGCGCGCGTGGTGCAGGCGGCGTGATCCCGCCGAACGCGACGCTGCTGTTCGAGGTCGAACTGCTGGGGGTCTGAGGACGGCTCCGGCGCGGGGCGCGAACACCATGCCGACGGTCCAGTACGACATCGTCCACACGACGGTCTACCACTACCAGCAGCCGGTCACGTTCGGCGAGCATCGCGTGATGTTCCGGCCACGCGACAGCCACGACCAGCGCGTGCTCGCGACCGACCTGCAGGTCAGCCCGGACGCCGACGTGCGGCTGATCCTCGACGCGCACTCCAACTCGGTCGCGCTGGTGCAGCCCAAGGAGGCCGCGACCGAGCTGAAGATCGTCTGCAGCTTCACGATCGAGCATGCGCACAGCAACAACCTCGAGCTGCCGCTGTCGACCAGCGCCGAGATCTTCCCGTTCGCGTACGGCATCGAGGAGCGCTTCGACCTCGAGCAGTACCTGCGCCCGCATCACGACGATCCGGGCGGCGCGCTGACCGCCTGGGCGCGCCAGTTCCTGCGCACCGACGGGCCGACGCACACGCGCGACATGCTGGTGCAGATGAACCAGCACATCCGCGACAACTTCCGCTACATCGCGCGCGACGAGGAAGGCACGCAGCCGCCGCACCGCACGCTGGAGCTGGGCACCGGCTCGTGCCGCGATTTCGCGCTGCTGATGATGGAGGCGGCACGCCGGCTCGGCGTCGCCACGCGCTTCGTCTCAGGCTACTTGTACGACCCGTCGCTCGATGAGCGCAACGGCGCCGCTGCCGCGCCCGAGGACCAGAACGGCGACGACGCCCAGGATCCCGTCCACGAGGAGAACCAGGCCACCACCGTGGGCGCCGGCTACACGCATGCGTGGCTGCAGGCGTACCTGCCGGGCGCCGGCTGGGTGCCGTTCGACCCGACCAACAACCTGCTGGGCGGCACTCAACTGATTCGCGTCGGCGTCGCTCGCGATCCCTCGCAGGCGGCGCCGATTTCGGGCAGCTGGTTCGGCAAGCCGGACGACTACCTCGGCATGACGGTCGGCGTCACCGTGAAGCGGCGCTGACCGCGCGACCGATCTCAGCGACCGGACCGATCCGGGCGCGACTGCTGCGGCTTGAAGCCACCTTTGCGTGCCGGGCCGCCTTGAGGCTTGCGCGGCGCGAACGCCGGCTTGTTCGCAAACGCACCCGGCTTGTGGGCGGGACGCGCCGCCGCCGGTGCTCGATCGAACGGGTTGCCGCGTGCGGCGTGGGTGGTCGGCTCGAACCCATCGCCCTGCGGCGCCGGGCGCCTGGGCCCGAACGGTTTCTTGCCGAACGGCTTGCCGCCGTGGCCCGGCTTGCCGCCGAAGCGGCCCGGCGCATCGCCGCGCGGCGCGTAGAGCTTGGGCTCGGGACTCTTGGGCTCGAGGCCGGCGATCGCGCTGGCCGGAATCGGCTGCGTCGTGAACTGCTGGATGCGGCGGATCATCCCGGCATCCATGCGCTCGGCCAGCGTCACCGCGAGGCCGTTGCGCCCGGCGCGGCCGGTGCGGCCGATGCGGTGCACGTAGTCCTCGGCCTTCATCGGCAGGCCGTAGTTGATCACGTGGCTGATG
>DATEFR010000053.1:0-11228 GCA_035280545.1 Burkholderiaceae bacterium
ATGCGCGTCGGCCGTGTACTCGTCGCGCTGGCCCGAGTGCTCGTACAGCTCGACGATCAGCGGGAAGCGCTTGAACGCCGCCTGGAAGCGCTGCGCCTCGCCGTCCGACACGCCGCCCGAGACGAACGACACGATGCCCTGTGTGTGCTCGCGCGGCATCCCGTCGACCTGCGCGGCCTGCACCGAGATCGCGGCGCCGAGCACCGACGCGAACATCACCCCTGCATTGCGCAAGAAGGTCTTCATGATCTACTCCTTTCGTGGCTTCACACGCTGACGATCGATCGATCGATCAGCTCAGGCTCACCGGCACGAAGATCGTGTCGCCGTCGCGCTGCACCAGCAGCGCCACGCTTTTGGGCTTGCCCTGCATCACGCTCTTCACCTGATCGACCGACTGCACCGGCTTGCCGTTGATCGCGAGCAGCACGTCGCCTTGCTGGATGCCGGCACGCTCGGCCGGGCCTCCGACGTTCTCGACGACCAGACCGCCGTCGACCTTGGCCTCGCGGCGCTCGTCGCGCGTCAGCGGCCGCAGCGCGAGACCCAGCTGGCCCGGCTGCACCGAGCCGTCGGCGCTCGCCAGCTCGTCCTTGTCGACATCCGCGGCACCGAGCTTCGCTTCGAGCTCGCGCGGGCCGTGGTCGCGCCAGACCTTCAGCCTGACCTTAGCGCCCGGAGAAGCCATGCCGATCAGGCTCGAGAGCTCGCCGGAGCGCACGACCGGCTGGCCGTCGACCTCGGTGATCACGTCGCCCGGCTTCACGCCGGCAGAGGCGGCCGCGCTGTTCGGCGCGACGCTCGCGACCAGCGCGCCATCGGGCCGCTTCAAGCCGAACGACTCGGCCAGCGCCTGGTTCACGTCCTGGATCGTCACGCCCAGCCGCGCATGCGCGACCTTGCCGTTCTTGACGATCTGGTCCTTCACGTTCAGCGCGACATTGATCGGAATCGCGAAGCTCAGGCCCTGGAAGCCGCCGCTCTGCGAGTAGATCTGCGCGTTGATGCCGACCACGCCGCCGGTGCCGTCGAACAGCGGGCCGCCGGAGTTGCCGGGGTTCACCGCCGCGTCGGTCTGAATGAACGGCACGACCGCATCGCCGGGCAGCGAACGGCCCTTCGCGCTGACGATGCCTTGCGTCGCGGTCTGCTCCAGACCGTACGGCGCGCCGATCGCGAGCACCGGGTCGCCGACCTCGAGCTGGCGAGGGTCGCCCAGGCGCACGGTCGGCAGGCCGGTGGCCGCAATCTTCAGCACCGCGATGTCGGTGGTCGGGTCCGAGCCCAGCACCTTCGCGGTGAACTCGCGCCGGTCGCTGAGCTTGACGGTCACGTCCTTCGCTTCGCGCACCACGTGCGCGTTCGTCAGGATCAGGCCGTCCGAGCTGATGATGAAGCCCGAGCCCTGGCCGCGGAACGGCACCTGGCCGCCACGTTGGCCGCGCGGCGCGCGCTCGCCGAAGCCGGGCATGCCGCGGAAGAAGCGGAAGAACGGATCGTCCTCGAAGCCGGGCGGCAGGCCCTGCTCCTCGGCCGTGGTCTTGTGCAGGCCGGCGACCGTGACGCCGACGACCGCCGGGCCGAACTGCCTGACGATGCCGCGGTAGTTCGGCACGGCTTGCGCGGCGAGCATAGGCACCGGGGGCGGCGCGGACGCATCGGCGACCGGGACGACAGCGCCCGCATCGGATTGCGTCGTCGCGGCCGGCTTGCTCTTCAACCAATCGGGCAGCCCGATCGCACCGGCCGCGCCGGCGCTGAGCACGCCGGCCGCCACCAGGGCAACGGTCAAGGGTTTGAGGCTCTTCATCGCGACTCTCCTGTCTTTCGTTCAAAGGGTTGCGGAACATTCCGCCTGCGAACGAAAGATAGGGAGCGCGTGTTAGTGCCGTGTTAGCGCCGGATTAGGGCTAGGTTAAGCGCCCGCGCTGCGCCTACGGGGCGCGGAGCACGCGAACAAGCTCATTCGGCCAGCCCCTGCAGCCGCTGCTCGCGCGCGGCGCCCTCGACCAGGCGCGTCACGTCTTCGTCGAGTATCAGGCCGTCGACCCTCAGGCGCTCGGCCGCGGCGCGCACCTTCTGCACGTACGCCGCGCGTGTCGGGTAGCGCTCGGCGATCGACAGCCGCGGATCATGCTTCGCAGCACGCTCCTGCGCACTGGCCGCCAGCGGCAGGTAGCTGCCGTTCAGCCCGCACAGCGCCCCTTCGGCATAACCGGCCTTGCGCAGCCCGAAGCCGGTGTGCGTGGCCAGCGGCACCTCGATGTCGGGGACGCGGATGCCCGCGAGGTCGTGGCCATCGGCGTCGGTGCGCGGCACCAGCACCGTGTAGCGCCGCGAGCGGTCGACGCGCGGCGGAAACACCGTATGGTCGACCGGGTTCAGCTCGTTCCAGACGGTCGGCGGCGCGAGGCCCAGCGCGGCGAGGTCAGGGAAGCCCATCGCGGCGCGCTGCGGCGCGACCAGCGTGCCGGCGGCGACCGTCGGGTAGCGGCTCGCCGGCGGCGCTTCGCCATCGCGTGCCCAGGCGATCAGGCGCGTCATCAACGCGCGGTAGGTCGACGACTGCCGCGCCGGGTTGTTCGGCAACTGGCAGATGCCGGCGGCCGGCGTCGCGGCGCTGACGTGCTGCGTCGCCGACATCAAGTACACGCGCACGTCGTCCGGCAGCGCCACGTCATGACCTGCGCCGTCGGTCACGACCAGCGATGCACGGGCCTGCCAGTATTCGAGGTTGCTGTCGAGGTGGATGATCTTCGGGCAGGTTGCATCGACGCGGCAGCGCGCATCGATGCCGTCGCTGCGGCCGGTCAGCGGGTCGGTGAGCGTCGCGTAGCCGAACGGAAACTGATCGCCGTAGAACCAGTGGTCCTCATGCTGCCGCGCATAGCGCCCGGGCTGGGCCCAGCGCACGTTGGTGTAGGTCTTGCGCGAGCCGGCGATCGTCGGCATCACGCCGTCGAACACGCGGCCGCCGCCCGGCGCGGCATTGAAGCCTTGCCAGACGAAGTCGCGCAGCAGGCGCCCCGACTGCGAGATGCCGATCGCGACGCTGACCCGCGGCGCGATGTCGGCGAGCGGGTTCGGGGTGCCGGCCGCGTCGGCATCCGCGCTCTTCAGGAAGCTCACGACATCGCGGACCGCGGCCATGCCCAGGCCCATCGGCCGGGGATCACGCGCCTCGTAGTCGAACTGGTAGATCGCGCCGGCATCGAAGGCCGCCGGGCGGCGGATCTCGATCTCGCTCGCGTTCGTGTAGCGCCACTCGGGCGGCGCCAGCACGGTGGGCGGCGCATCGGGGCGTGCGCGCACGGTCAGCTCGGCACGCGACGGATCCAGCGTTGCCGCCGGGTACGACAACGGCAGCGTGCCCACGTTGCCGGGCACGTCGAACACGATCTCCTCGACACTGCGGCCGGCGATGCTGCCACCGCTGCGATCGTGCGCTATCGGCAGCGCCATGCCGAGGTTCTTGCCGGTCCCGTCGAGCGCGATGTCGCCTTGCCAGCCCACCCACACCAGCGTGTGCCCCTGGCGCAGCAGCCAGCCGTTGCCCGCCTGCGCGGCGCTGTCGGTCTGCAGCTCGGCATCGTCGAGCAGCTGCAGCATCAGCTTGCGGCCGCGGTTGGCGACGTCGAAGACCAGCACGCGCGACGCCTTGCCCGCATCACGCGGACGCAGGATCACGACATCGGTGCGGTACCGCACCTGCCCGTCGGCATCGGCCGCCGCAGCCAGGTCGACGATGCGCTGGTTCGCCGGATGCGCCGTGCCCATGCGCACATGCGCGACCGCGACGATGCGCTCGTACTCGCCCACTTCGCCGAAACGCGCGCCGCCGTAAGCCACATCGCGGCGCAGCACCTCGAGCCGCTCTATCGTCGCGGCCGCGCCGCGCTGTGCGCTCGCCGCGTCGCGCGACGCGCACCCGCTCATCAGCAGCAGCGCGACCACACCCAGCACCACGAACGCACCGGCACGCGCGATGACGCCGCAACCGTTCATGCCGACGCTGTTCATGATCGCCCTTCGTCGATCGGGCGTAGAGTGGTCGCCCGTTGCCCAGAACCCATCACCGAGGAGACCGCGCGATGATGCCTCGCGAAATCGCCGCTGCCGGCCGCGCCGCCCGAGCACTTTCCCTGATCTTGCTGGCGTCGTCGCTGCTCGCCGGCTGCGCGCAATCGCCCTCGCCGCGCGCAGGCAGTGGCGGCGTCGAGCGGCTTTATGTGCTGGACTGCGGCGAGGCCCGCATCCCGGACCTCTCGCCGTGGTCGCCGGGCGTCAACGTCGGCACCGCCGCGACCTTCAGCGACAACTGCTACCTGATCCGCCACGCCCAGGGCTGGATGCTGTGGGACTCGGGCTACCCCGATGCGCTGGCCGACAAGCCCGAGGGGCTGGTCGGGCCGCGCTCGACGGCATTCCGCAAGAAGACGCTGGTCGCGCAGATGGCGCAGATCGGCGTCACGCCGGCGCAGGTGACGCGGGTCGCGTTCTCGCACACGCATGGCGACCATGTCGGCAACGCGAATCTCTTCAGCGCCGCGACGCTGTACATCCAGCAGGCCGAGTACGACGCGGCCTTCGGCCCCGACCCGGCGAAGTTCGGCTTCCAACCGGCCAACTACGACAAGCTGCGCAACAGCACGGCGGTCAAGCTCAACGGCGACCACGATGTGTTCGGCGACGGCTCGGTGGTGATCCTCGCGACCGCCGGCCACACGCCGGGGCACCAGTCGCTGCTGGTGCGCCTGCCGCACACCGGCGCGGTCGTGCTGTCGGGCGACGCGGCGCACTTCCGCGAGAACTTCGAGCGCCGCCGCGTGCCGGGCTTCAACTTCGACCGCGATGCGAGCGTCGCCGCGATGGACAAGCTCGCCGCGGTGGTGCAGAAGGAGAAGGCGCAGCTCTGGATCAACCACGACAGCGCGCAGAGCGCGACCCTGCGGCACGCGCCGGAGTTCTACGACTGACGCTGCGCGGTCGCGGGCCTCAGCGCGCGTCGTGAAAGATCACGCCCAAGGTGCAACGCTCGCCCGAGCGCAGCACGCTGACGCCGTGCCGCATCGCGACCCGGTAGTCGCCACGCACCCCACGCACCGGCCGGTGCCGGACCGCGAAGATCGCGACGTCGCCCTGCGCGAGCGGCAGCACCGACACGCGTGACTGCATGCGCGGCCGCTGCTCGGTCAGCACCAGCTCGCCTCCGTCGAACTCGACTCCGGGCCGCGACAACAGCACGACCGCCTGCAGCGGGAACACGTGCTCGCCGTACACGTCCTGGTGCAGGCAGTTGTAGTCGCCGGCGCGGTAGCGCAGCAGCAGCGGCGTCGGCCTGGTCTGGCCGGCCGCATGACAGCGTTCGACGAAGTCGGCATGCGCGGACGGGAAGCGGGTCGCGACCCCCATGCGTTCGTGCCAGCGATTGGCGATCGGCACGAGCCGCGGATACAGCAGGGCGCGCAGTTGCGCGACCCGCTGCGGCAGCGGGTAGTCGAAGTACTTGTACTCGCCCTGGCCGAAGCCGTGGCGCTGCATCACGACGCGGCTGCGAAACGCGGTGTCGTCGGGATAGAGCGTGCGCAATGCTTCGCAGCCATCCCGCTCGAGCATGTGCGGCACGACGACCCAGCCGCGCTCGTCCAACGCGTCATCCAAGTTGGTGGACCATGGCATGCCGTCAGTGTCGGCCGCGGGCCGCGACGCCGCCGGCCGGATTCGGACACGTCAGTTCGGCGCCGCGAACCGCACCTGCACGCGCAAGCCCCCGAGCGGCGAATCGCCGAGCTCGACCATCGCGCCATGTCGCTCGGCAACGCCGCGCACGATCGCCAACCCGAGCCCGGTGCCCGGCTCGTCGGTGTTCGCGCGGCGGTAGAAGCGGTCGAACACATGGCCGCGCTCGTCGCGCGGGATGCCGGGACCCGAGTCGTCGACGGTCAGCGTCGGCGCCCCGTCGGCCAGGCCGACCTGCAGCGCGATGCGCGCACCGTGCGGCGAATAGCGCACCGCGTTGTCGGCGAGGTTGCGCACCATGGCACCCAGTGCGGCCGCGTCGCCGCGCACCGCCATGTGCTGGTCGGCATCCAGCTCCAGGGTGCTGCCGCGCGCATGCGCGAACGGCACGACATCGGCGACCGCGCCGCGCACCAGCGCGCTCAGGTCCAGCGTCTCGAGCGGCGCGGCGCCGGTGCCGGGTTCGCTGCGCGCCAGCGTCAGCAACTGCTCGACCAGCCGCGCCGCGCGTTCGATGCCGCCGGTCAGCGTCTCGATCGCGCTGGCGCGTGCCGCGTCGTCGGGCGCGCGGCGCAGCAGTTGCAGCTGCAGCTTCAGCGCAGTCAGCGGCGAACGCAGCTCGTGCGCCGCATCGGCGACGAACGCACGCTGCGCGTCGCGCGAGCTCGCAAGCCGCTGCAGCAGCGCGTTCAGCGCGCTGACCAGCGGCGCGACTTCCTCGGGCAGGCCGCCCGTCGGCAACGCCTGCAGCGATTGTTCGTCGCGCTCACGCAGGCCCGCGGCGACGCGGCGCAGCGGCGCGAGCGTCTGCGCCGCCAGCCACCAGATCGCGAGCGCGAGCAGCGGCGCGATGTACAGCATCGGCGCGACGCTGCGCAGCGCTGCGTCGGCCGCGAGCCGGCGGCGCGTCTGCAGCGGCTGCGCCACCTGGATCACGCGCTCGCGCGTCGCGACGCCGAAGGTGCGCCAGACCTGGCCCTGGACCTTGATGTCGGCAAAGCCCAGCAGCGCGCGCTCGGGCAGGCTGGTGTGGCGCCGCGACGCGTAGATGCTGCGGCCATCGACGCTCCAGATCTGCACGACGAAGTCGAGTTGTTCGTCGGCCAGCGCGCCGGCTTCGCTCGAGGCGATCTCGCCCTGGTCGCGCAGGCTCAGGGCCATCTGGCGCAGCTGGTAGTCGAACAGCTCCTCGGTCTGCGCGAGCACGCCGCGGTAGGTCACGAGGCCCATCGCAGCGGCCGCGAGCGCCAGCATCGCCAGCAGCGACAACAGCAAGCGGACCCGGATCGAGTTGAACAGCATCAAGCGGCGCGCGGCTTGTCGCCGACGAAGTACCCCACGCCCCGCACGTTCTGGATGAACTCGCCGCCGAGCTTGCGGCGCAGCTGGTGGATGTAGACCGAGACCGCGTTGCTCTCGATCTCCTCGCCCCAGCCGTACAGTCGGTCCTCGAGCTGCGCGCGCGACAGCAGCGCGCCGGGCCGCTGCATCAGCGCCTCCAGCACCGCGAACTCGCGCGCCGAGAGCAGCACCGGCTCGCCGTCGTGCGTGACCTGGCGTGTCGTCGGATCCAACGTGACGCTGCCGACGACGATCGCGCTCTGGCCGCGCCCGGCGTGGCGGCGCAGCACGGCGCGGATGCGGGCGGTCAGCTCGTCGAGGTCGAAGGGCTTGACCAGGTAGTCGTCGGCACCGGCATCCAGTCCGGCGACCCGGTCGCCGGGGCCGTCGCGCGCGGTCAGCACGATGCACGGCGTCGCGTCCTGGCGCGCGCGCAGCGATCTCAGCACCTCCAGGCCGCCGGCCGGCTGCACCTCGGCATGCGGCGCGCCGACGGCCGGCAGCCCGAGGTCCAGCAGGATCAGGTCGAAGCGCTCGCTCGCGAGCGTGGCTTGCGCGGCGGCGGCGTCGCGCACCCAGTCGACCGCGTAACCTTCGAGTTTCAGCGCGCCGCGCAGGCTGTCGCCGATCATGCGATCGTCTTCGATCAGCAGCAGGCGCATGGTGTCGATGTAAGCGAGAACATTTCCGACACAGAATACCGCGCCCGCAGCGGTTATCGTGCGAGGCCGACATGAACCGACGGATGACCCAGACGCTACGCAACACGCTGCTGTCGTTTCGCGACCTGCTCGCGACCGGCGGCCCGTTCATCCTGCTCGCCATCGTGCTGCTGGCGCTCGCGTACTGGGTGCTGGACCCGAACCCGCCGACCAGGGTCGTGCTCGCGACCGGCACGCCGCAGGGCGCGTATGCCGAGTTCGGCGCGCGTTATGCGCAGATCCTGAAAACCTACGGCATCACGGTCGAGCTGCGCAACACGCAAGGCTCGGGCGAGAACCTGCGGCTGCTGCGCGACCCCAAGTCCGGCATCGACATCGCGTTCGTGCAGGGCGGCTCGGGCGAGCGCCTGCGCAAGGACGCGAACGCGGTCGCGCCGGCCGATGACGACGACGAGGCCGGCCTCGTCTCGCTCGGCAGCCTGTTCTACGAGCCGCTGTGGCTGTTCTACCGCACCGAGTCGGCGCGCAAGCTGCTGAAGAACCCGACGCTGACCAGCTTCTCGCAGCTGCCCGGCTGGCGCGTCAACATCGGCGCACGCGGCAGCGGCTCGCCGGCGTTGATGCGCAAGCTGATCGACGCGAACCACATCGACCTCGAAAGCCTGAAGGTGGAACGCAAGGCGCAGACCGAGGCGACGATGGACCTGCTCGCCGGCGAGTCGGACGCGCTCGTGTTCTCGTCGGCGCCCGAGTCGCTGATGGTGCAGATGCTGCTGCAGACGCCGGGCGTCGCGCTGTACGACTTCGCGCAGGCCGATGCGTACTCGAGGCGCTTCCCGTTTCTCTCGCCGGTGACCTTGCCGCGCGGCGTCGTCGACCTGGCCGCCGATGTGCCGCCGCGCGACGTGCGCCTGGTCGCGCCGACCGCGACGCTGGTGGCGCGCGCCGACACGCACCCGGCCCTGCTGCAACTCTTCATGCAGGCGGCCCAGCAGGTCCACGGCGGCGCCGGCTGGTTCCAGCACAAGGGCGATTTCCCGAAAGCCGGCGGCACCGAGCAGCCGCTCGCGAAGGAGGCGCAGCGCTTCTATGCGAACGGCACGCCGGTGCTGCAGCGCTACCTGCCGTTCTGGCTGGCCAACCTGATCGAGCGGATGTGGCCGGTGCTGGTCTCCATCATCGCGATCCTGATCCCGCTGTCGCGCACCGTGCCGCCGCTGTACCAGTTCCGCATCCGCTCGCGCATCTTCCGCTGGTATGCGCAGCTGCGCGACGTCGAGGAGGCGATGGGCAAGCAGCCGACCCCCGAGCTGCTCGAGAAGCTCGCGCAGATCGAAGCGCGGGTCGAGCACGTGACCGTGCCGCTGAGCTACGCCGACGAGCTGTATTCGTTGCGCAGCCACATCCAGATGGTGCGTTCGCGGCTGATGCAGGCGCCTGCCGTTCGCCCCGAGCTTGTCGAAGGGCCTGTGCCAGAGGCCGCCGGGCTTCGGCAAGCCCAGCCCACGCGGAACTAACGCGCCGTCAGGTACGCATAGGTCAGGCGCACGATCTCGCGTGTCGCGCCCTTCACCGAGACGCCGGCCGGCCGTTCCCGCATCGTCGCATGCACCAGCGCGTGCACGGCATGCAACATCGCGAACGCCGCGAGATCCAGGTTGGCCGCGGTGATCTCGGCGCGGTGCGCGGTCAGCAGCTCGCACACGACCTTCTGCATCTTCGCGTGCGCCTCGTCGTGCGCGTCGTCGACCAGGCCCAGGTCCTCGCACTGCTCGAGCGCGCGGTGCAGGTCGGCATCGACCTGATGCGCGTGCATCACGGCTTCGATCACGCGCGACAGCGCGGCGTGCAGGTTCTCGCCCGCGCGCGGCTTGAACTCGCGCTCCAGCGCGATCGTCATCTCGCGCGCATGGCGCGCATGCAGTGCCGTGATCAGCGCGAGCTTGTTCGGGAAGTACTGGTACAGCGAGCCGACGCTGACGCCGGCGCGCTCGGCGACGAGATTGGTGTTGGTCGCGGCGTGGCCACGCTCCACCAGAATGCGAGCCGTCGCATCGAGGATCGCGTCGACGGTGGCTTGCGAGCGGGCCTGACGCGGCGCCTTGCGGGGCTCTATACGAGGTTCGGTCACGGATTTCATCGGGATGCGGGTGGGGTCTTGAAATGCGAGTCGACGATGCGAGCAAAAGCTCGCATAGTGTCGCCACTCCGACGCATCGCGTCAACCGACCACGAGATGCCCGCATGCCCCGTTGCTACACGTTCTTCATGCTGCTGCAATCGACCTCGCGCTGGCGCACGCTCAGCGTGGACGAGCAGCATGCCCATCACGATGCGCTGCTGATGCAGGTGTTCGAGGGCTACCCCGAACTGAAGCTGCGGCATTTCGACAGCACCGCGTTCGCGGGCCGCTGCAGCGATGTGCTGCTGTGGGAGACGACCGACGTCGCGCAGTACTACCACGCGGTCGAATGGCTGCGCGACCGCGGACCGCTGGGGGCCCAGTGGTTCGAGGTGGTCGACGTGATCCCCGCCGTCGAGGATGCCTGGCGCGAGCACGACGCGTGCTCCCCGATCGAGGCGAGCGTGTTCTAGCGAAGGCGACAAGCGGCGAGGAAGGGAAAGAACCGGCACGCAGATCGCGGCGTCGCCGGCCGGCGGTATAAAGACCGCATGCGCGATGCCACCCCCACCACGTCGTCGTTTCCCGCTGCCGTCCACCCTGCCGCCCGCTCGTCGCCGGCGGACGCGTTCAAGGTGCGCCCACATGTCGTCATCGTGGGCTGCGGCTTCGGCGGGCTCGAAGCGGTGCGCGGGCTCTCCAAGGCACCGGTCGAGATCACCGTCGTCGACCGCACCAACCATCATCTGTTCCAGCCGCTGCTGTACCAGGTCGCGACCGCGGGCCTGAGCGCACCGGCCGTCAGCGCACCGATCCGCCACGTGCTGCGGCGCGAGATGAAGCGCGGCAACCTGACCGTGCTGCAGGCCGAGGTGATCGGCTTCGACGTCGAGGCGCGGCGCGTGCTGCTCGATGCCGACCAGTCGCTCGCGTACGACTATCTGATCGTCGCGGCCGGCGCGACGCACAGCTACTTCGGCCACGATGAATGGGCCCGGCACGCGCCGGGCCTGAAGACGCTGGCCGACGCGTTCACGATACGCTCGCGCGTGATCGGCGCATTCGAGAACGCCGAGCGGCTCAGCGACGCGGCGCAGCGCGAGCCGTGGATGACCTTCGTCGTGATCGGCGCCGGACCGACCGGCGTCGAGATGGCCGGCACGATGGTCGAGATCGCCCACCACACGCTGCCGCGCGAGTTCCGCCGCATCGACTCGCGCCGCACGCGCGTCGTGCTGATCGAAGGCTCGGACCGCGTGCTCGGCGCGTTCGTGCCGGAGCTCTCGCAGCGCGCGCGCGAGCAGCTCGCACGGCTGGGCGTCGAAGTGCTGACCGGCTGCAAGGTCACGCAGATCGATGCCGAC
>DATEFR010000054.1:0-10422 GCA_035280545.1 Burkholderiaceae bacterium
CCGCGGTCCGGGCAGGGTGCTGCCGGACCGGCCGTTCGACCTGCCATCGCTGCGTGCGATGGATGCCAACGTGCTGGTGGACATCGACTACCTGGATCTCGGCAGCACGCTGGTCGAGCCGCTGCGGCCCATGCGCACGCATCTGACATTGGCCGGCGCGGTGCTGCGCCTCGCCGACATCGATGCGCGCACCGGTGCCGGCTCGCTGAGCGGCCAGTTGCAGCTCGATGGCCGCGCGGCACAGGCGCTGTGGAATGCCGACCTGCGCTGGCGCGATGTGCGGCTCGAACGCTGGCTGCACCAGGCGCGCAAGACCGGCGGGAGCGGCGACAAGGCCCCGCCGCCCTACATCACGGGCCGGCTGAACGGCCGGGCCCAGGTCGTGGGGCAGGGCGCATCGACCGCGGCGATCCTCGGCAGTCTGCGGGGCGACGTTCGCATGCAGCTGGTCGGCGGCAGCGTCTCGCACCTCGCGGTCGAGGCGGCCGGGCTCGACGTCGCCCAGGCCTTGGGCGTGATGATCAAGGGCGACGATGCGTTGCCCATCGACTGCACGGTGGCCGATCTCGCGGCCGATCACGGTGTCCTGCGGCCGCGGGCGCTGGTGCTGGACACGCGCGACTCGACGCTGTGGGCGGACGGCTCGCTGTCGCTGGCCGACGAGTCGCTGAACCTGCGGTTGCTGGTCTCGCCCAAGGATTTCAGTCCGCTCGCGCTGCGTACGCCGGTGCACGTGCGCGGCACGTTCGCCGCACCGAAGGTGTCGATCGAAGCGGGCGGGCTCGCCGGTCGCGTCGGCGCGGCGGCGGCGCTTGCGTTCGTGAACCCGCTGGCGGCCGTGCTGCCGTTTTTCGATACCGGCAATGATGAAGACGCCCGGCGCAGCGCGCAGGCCTGCCGGGCGCTCGCGGCCCGCTCAGCGGGCTGAGCCCATTTGCCGTTGCCTGTCGGCAGATTCCTACAGGCGATTCGGGTGCCGTCCCACGGCCAGCCCTGCCGCCTACCGATCGGCCGAACCGAAAGTCCTCACTAGGCTCCCAGTCACAGGGCGCCGACGTCGCGGATGGGCCGCGACGCTGGGCGCTCCGAACCCGGAGTCGACTTTCACCATGTACCAACGCGATCATCCGCAGCACTCGCATCGGCAATCGCTGAAGCATCACGACCCCCACGACCGCAAGGAGTGGGACCGCATCGCCGACGAGGTGCACGACGTCGACGACGACCTCCCCGAGCGCAACCCCGGCGCATCGCGGGCGCACCGCACCGACAATGTGCGGCGTCGCGAGGCCGCGCAGCAGATCCGCGAACTGCATGCGCGCTACTGAGCGACATGTCGTTGTCCAGCACTATCGCGAAGGAATCATCATGAAGAAGACCCTGTCATGGATCATGGTGGCGGCATTCGCCACCGCCAGCCTCGCCGCTTGCGACAAGAAGCCGGCCGGAACGCCGAGCGACGGCGCGGTCCCCACGCCGAGTACCACAAGCCCGGCCCCATCGCCGGCACCGTCCCCGATGCCGGCGCCGTCGTCCGACTCATCGGCGAGCAGCCCGGCCAGCGCGGCGTCCAGCTGAGCGCCAGCGCGAGGAACCTAAAGAAAAGGCCGGCGCGATGCGCCGGCCTTTTCATTCAGACCGCGTCAGACCGTGGGTCGCGCCGTCACTGCGCGGGCCGGATGGCAATCGAGTTGCGCACGCTCTTCACGCCCTTGACGTTCATCGCGATCTGCTCGGCCGTCTGCTTCTCGGTCGCGTCCTTCGCGAAGCCCGACAGCATCACGGTGCCGTTCAAGGTCTCGACCTTGATCGACGACGCATCCACGGCCTTGTTCTCGACGAAACGGGCCTTCACCGACGTCGTGATCGACGCGTCGTCGACATAGGCGCCGACGCTCTCCTGGCCGCGCGTGACGGCGCAGCCGGATGCGGCTGCCAGTACGAGGACGGCGAGCGCGGATGCGATGCGAGTGCGAAGCGGGTTCATGTCTATCTCCTTCGTCGTTAAAGATCCTGGGCGCCCTGATGGCCGGTCAATCGACCATCCAGTCCTTGAGGTCGTCGGCGTGCTCCTGCTCCTGCGCCAGGATGCCTTCGAGCATGCGCCGCGTGGTCGAGTCCTTGTCGCCGATCAGCGCGATCATCTGCGTATAGGCCTCGATCGCGATGCGTTCGGCCACCAGGTTCGCGCGGATCATCGCCTTCAGGTCGGTCGACGCGTCGTAGTCGGCGAGCGAGCGTTGCATCAGCGTGCCGGGCGAGAAGTCCGGCGCGCCGCCTAGCTGCACGATGCGTTCGGCGATCTGGTCGCCGTGCGCTTCTTCATCGTGTGCGTGTTCGAGCATCTCGTCGGCGATACGCGGCGACGCGAGCCCCTGCGCGGTGAAGTAGTGGCGCTTGTAGCGCATCACGCAGACCAACTCGGTCGCGAGCGCCTCGTTCAGCAGCTTGATGATGTCGTCCCGCCAGGGTCCGTAGCTCGGCGTGACCGAGCCTTCGTCCAGCGAGCGCTTGGCGGCCTCAATGCCCTTCGTATCGAGCACGAGACGCGTGGTGTCTTGCGGGTGGCCTTTGGAGTTCATGGCAGAACTCTAGAAGCCACCCCGATCGCGAGCCATCGGAGCGCCGCGCTGGTCCATGTAGGACGGTAGGCGAGCGCGGCGCAGGAGGTGGCCGCCCTGCGGCGGCCGCCGGTCAATCGCGGCGCGAGCGGGCCAGCAGGCCGAGCAGCGCCATCAACGCCGCACCGGTGGCGGCCGCGATCAGCATCGCCTTGACCGGCTCTTGGCGCACGTACTCGATCGTCGTGTCGGAGGCATGCGTGGCCTTCTCGCGCAGTTGCACCGATGCGTCGCGCACGGCAGCGGCGCCGCGGCGCGCCGCGGTCTCGGCCTGGGCGCTGAGCCGGTTCAGCAGCGGCGCGACATGGCGGCGCGCATCCTCGACTTCGTCGGACATGCGGTCGAAGGCTTCGTTGGCGACGCTTTGGGTCGCGCGGATCGTCGATTCGGTGCTGTCCGCGGCGCGCTCGGCCAAGGTGGCGGCTTGCTGGGACAGGGGCTTGCCGGTGCTTCCGGGTGGGTTCGGGGTGCTCATGATGGATTCCCGTCGGTGTCCAGTGAGGGTTGATGAAGGAGCCCGTTCAGCGTTTGATCAGACTGAACAGGAAGCTCGCGAGTGCGAGCACCGCGAAGAGCACGAAGAGGATCTGCGCGGTACCCGCGGCGCTCGCCGCGATGCCGCTGAAGCCGAACAGCGCGGCAATCAGCGCGATGACGAAGAAGGCAGCGGCGTAGTGCAACATGGTCGACTCCTCGAGTGTGGAGGAAGAGCGAGTCTGGTCGCAAGCCGGTGCGGACCCGGTAGGGCGGGTCAGGGTGTTGCTGTAGGACGGCGCCGATCTAGCGGACCGGCACGCCCGGCAGCGCGGCGTCCTCGGCCGGCGTGCTCAAGGACTTCGGCGCGGTCGGCGCGGCGGCCGGTGGGGTGGCTACCCCTTCCGGCAACGTGGCCTCGATCAACGTGCCCTTGCCCGGCGCCGTCGTTAGGTTCATGCGGCCGCCCTGGGCTTCGATTCGATAGCGCATGCCCAGCAGCCCGTGCGAACCGCTGCCGGGCTTGTTCGGGTCGAAGCCGACGCCGTTGTCCCGCACCGAGATCATCGCGCGGCTGGCGCGCATCTCGAGCGCGATCTCGACCCTGGAGGCATGGGCGTACTTCACGACGTTGGTCAGGGCTTCCTGCACCAGGCGGTAGATCGTGAGTTGCCCGGCCGGCGTCAGCCGGACCTTCTCGAGCCGGCGCACGACCTCGATCTCGGCGCGCTCGCCGAACTCGCGCAGCAGGATCTCGAGCGCGGCCGTCAGCCCGAGGTTGTCTAGCGACGAAGGGCGCAGGTCTTCGATGATGCGGCGTTTCAGCGCGATCCCGCTGTTCAGCGCGTCGCCCAGATGGGTCAGCCGCTCGCCGAGCTCGGGCGTGACCGTGGTCAGCGCGCCCAGCCGCGACTTCAGCCGCGCGAGATCCAGCTTCGCCGCGGTCAGCAACGCGCCGAGCTCGTCGTGCAGCTCGCGCGCGAGCCGGTTGCGCTCGTCCTCGCGTATGGTTTGCAAATGCTGCGCAAGCTCGGTCAGTTGCGCCGTGCGGCGCGCGACGACAAGCTCGAGATCATCGCGCTCGGCCTGGGTTTCGCGCTGCCGTTCCTCGCGCTGCAGCACCAGGATCGCGGCCTGGCGCAGATAGAAATACAGCGCGACCAGCAGCAGCAGGGTCATCGTCGTCACGCCGATGCGGCTGAGCAGCAAGGTCTCGTAAACGCCTTTGCGATGTGTTTCGATCGCGGCGGTTTCCATCCGCTGCAGCTCGTCGCTGACGTTGCGCAGCCCGTCCATCGTTTCCTTGCCGATGTTGCTGAGCAGGAGCTCTTGCCAGGCACGCTCTTTGCCCTGATCGTAAAGATCCAGCGTGATCCGCATTTCGGAGAGCTTTTGATCGACCACCTGAGTCACCTGCCGGACGAGCGGCGCGGCTTGCGCGTTCTTCGCGTAGTAGGCGTTGAGCCTGGACAGCTCCTTCGCGACTTCGGCGAGAGCACGGTTGTACGGTTCGAGGTATTCGCGGCGATGGGTCAGCAGGTACCCGCGCTGGCCGGTTTCGGCGTCGGTGACCGCACGACGCAGCTCGAGGATGGACAGGCGCGCGGCGCCCATGTCGCCGAGCTGGTCCAGTGCGCCGGACGCGTGCTGATAGGAGGTTTCGCTGATGAAGAGCAACGCCAGTGCCGCGATGGCGGCGATCGGAAAGGCAAACCGGCTGCCGCGGAAACGGGAAATCATCTCCAATGCCATGAGAGCCCCCTAAACTGATTCGACCCTTTGATCATCGAAGCATTCACATCATCCATCACACCATGATTCGAATCGCCATCATCGACGACCATGCGATCGTGCGGGCCGGGTTGCGTCAATTCCTCTCCGAGCAGATCGACCTGAGCGTCGTGGCCGAGGCCGCGAACGGCCGCGAGGCACTCGACATCGTGCGCCGCGGCGAGGTCGATGTGCTCGTGATGGACTTGTCCATGCCCGACCAGAGCGGCGTCGACGCGCTCGCGGCGATCCGGGCACGCGAGCCGGACCTGCCGGTGCTGATCCTCTCCGGCTTTCCGGAAGAGCACTACGCGACGACGCTGCTGCGCCAGGGCGCGAGCGGGTACCTGAACAAGGAGTGCGACCCGGAAGAGATCGTCAAGGCGATCCGCACCGTGTACCGCGGCCGCAAGTACATCACCGCCGGCGTCGCCGAGCTGCTGGCCGACGGCCTCTCGGGCGGCGCCGACAAGCCGCCTCACGAGCATCTCTCCGAGCGCGAATTCCAGGTGTTCCTGCGCTTGGCCAAGGGCGAGACGATAGGCCACATGGCCGACAGCATGTCCCTCAGCGTCAAGACGGTCAGCACCTATAGGACCCGCGTGATGGAGAAGATGAACCTGTCGTCCAACAGCGATCTGACCTACTACGCGCTGAAGAACGGCCTGATCCAGTAGCGCGGCAGGCCGCGGCAAGACGCCGTCAGGCAAGACGCCATCAATCAGTTGGCCAGGCCGGCGAGTTCGCTGTTGCCGCTTTCGCCCGATTGCAGGCGGTTGCAGTACATGATCAGCGCGTCGATCTCGTTGGACTTGTCGAATACGCGCGAGGCGCCGAGCTCCAGGCACTTGCGCCGCATGTCGGGCGTCGCGTAGTTGCTCAGCACGACGAGCTGCGGATGCTGCGGCATGGCCTCGGCGGCGTGCAGCACGCCCAGCCCCGAGCCGCCGCGCAGGAAGATGTCGACGATCACCATGTCGCAGTTGTTCTCGGAGCGGTCCAGCCAGCGCGTCGCGGTGCCTTCGTCTTCGGCGGTGCCGACCACCTGGACCGGTGCCAGCTCCTCGAGGGCCGCGACAAGGTTTTCCCGGATGACCGGGCTGTCTTCGACGATGAAAACCTTGAGGCGGGGCATGCTGACAGACGTTTTCGAGGGTAGGCGGCGGTGATAAGCCGTGAGGGCGAGTGTGCCGTACGGCCCGCGGCGAATCCAGCCGTGAAACGCCCGGTGTGGCGTCGGAGCCGTCCTACGATCGGCGCTTGGCGCGGTCTGAACGAGAATCGCCGCATGCCGCACAAAAGGTCCTGGTCGTCGGTGCTGTTCGTCGCGCTGCTGACGCTGACGTTGCCGGGCGCGTGCGCCGCAGGGGCACAGGAGCCTGCGGCCAAGCCCGGCGGCCCCATCGTGGTCGGATCCAAGCGCTTCACCGAGTCGTATGTGCTCGGCGAGATCGTGCGCCAGACGCTGCAGCGCCAAGGCCTCGCGGCCGAGCACAAGCAGGGGCTGGGCAACACCGGCATCCTCGACGCGGCGCTCGCGAGCGGGGCGGTCGACCTCTATCCCGAATACACCGGCACGATCGTGCGCGAGCTGCTGAAGCGCACGCCCGATCCGGCCCACCCGAATCCTTCGCTGGCCGAGCTGAACGAGTGGCTGGCGCCGCGCGGGCTGAAGGCCGCGGTGCCGCTGGGCTTCAACAACACGTATGCGCTGGCGATGCTCGAATCGCGCGCGCAGGCGCTGCACATCGAGCGCATCTCCGACCTGCTGAAGCCCGAGGCCGCGGCGCTGACGCTCGGCTTCTCGCATGAGTTCCTGCAGCGTGCCGACGGCTGGCCGGCCCTGAAGGCCGCGTACAAGCTGACCTATGCGCCACCGTCCGGGCTGGATCACGGCCTTGCATACGACGCGGTCGCGGCCGGGCGGGTCGACCTGATCGACATCTACTCGACCGATGCGAAAGTCGGCCGCTATCACCTGCGCGTGCTGCAGGACGACCTCGGGTTCTTTCCCCGCTACGACGCGGTGCTGCTGATGCGTCGCTCGGTCGACGAGCGGCCGCTGAAGCGCCTCGAGGGTGCGATCGATGCCACGCAGATGATCGCGCTGAACGCCCAGGCCGAGCTCGACGGGATGAGCTTCGACGAGGTCGCGAGGCGGTTCCTCGATGGCCCTGCTTCGACGGCCTCGACCGGTGCGTCTGCGGCGTCCGGCGCGGCGCCCGAGTCTCGCGCCGGCTTCTGGCCGCGCCTGTTCGCGCCCGACTTCACGCGGCTTGCGCTGCAGCACCTGCTGCTGGTGTTCGGCTCGCTCGCCGCGGCGGTCGCGGTCGGCGTGCCGATTGGCATCGCAGCATGGCGCTGGCCGCGCATGGCGGCGTGGCTGCTGGGTCTGGTGGCGGTGCTGCAGACCGTGCCGTCGCTCGCGCTGCTCGCCTTCCTGATCGCGCTGGTCGGCAGCATAGGCTTCGTGCCGGCCGTGATCGCGCTGTTCCTCTATGCACTGCTGCCTATCGTGCGCAACACGCACGCCGGGCTGCACGGCGTTGCGCTCGGCCTCGCGCAGGCCGGCGCATCGCTGGGGCTGACGCGCCCGCAGGTGCTGCGCTACGTGCAGCTGCCGCTCGCCTTGCCAACGCTGCTGGCCGGCGTGAAGACCGCGGCGGTGATCAACGTGGGCACCGCCACGGTGGCCGCCTTCATTGGTGCCGGGGGTTTTGGCGAGCGCATCGTCTCGGGGCTCGCGGTCAACGACACCGGCGCGATGCTGGCCGGCGCGCTGCCGGCTGCCGTGCTCGCGCTGCTGGTGCAGTGGCTGTTCGATCTGGTCGAGCGCCGTTGGCTGCGCGGGTCGGGTTCTCCCCAAGGGCTGCGACAATCGCCGGATGCTTCCTGACTGGCTGGTGCCCCTGCTGCTGGGGCTGGTACTGCTGCTGACTCTCTGGCTCGCACTGCGCAGACCGCCACAACCCGACGACAAGCCGCTGCGCGACGAACTGCGGATCGCGATCCAGGCCGATTCGCAGCGCCTCGAGAAGCAACTGCGCGACGAGGTCGCGCGCAGCTCGACGGCCACGCGCCAGGAGCTCGCGGCGGCGCTCGCGCACTTCCAGCAGACGCTGCTGGCGCAGCAGGGCGACGTCGCGCGCACGCAGAACGAACAGATCGACAGCTTCCGCGGCCAGCTCGGCGCGATCCAGCAGAGTCTGGCCGACACGCTGCGCACCACCACCGCCGAGCTGACGCGCCAGGCCGACAGCGCCCGCGTCGCGCAGGACCAGGCGCTGGCCCGCACCGCCGAGCACCAGGCGCTCGCGCTGCAGCGCTTCTCCGAGACGCTGGCCGAGCGCTTGCGCGCGCTGGCGCTGTCGAACGACCAGCGCATGGGCGAGGTGCGGCTCGCGGTCGAGAGCAAGCTCGCGGCGATCCAGCTCGACAACGAGAAGAAGCTCGAGCAGATGCGCGCGACCGTCGACGAGAAGCTGCACGCGACGCTGGAGCAGCGCCTGGGCGAGAGCTTCAAGCAGGTCGCCGACCGGCTCGACCAGGTGCACCGCGGGCTCGGCGAGATGCAGTCGCTCGCGAAGGATGTGGGCTCGCTGAACCGCGTGCTGAGCAACGTGAAGACCCGCGGCACCTTCGGCGAGACGCAGCTCGCCGGGCTGCTCGAGCAGGTGTTCACGCCGGAGCAGTACGGCGCGAACGTCGAGACGATTCCCGGCAGCGGCGCGCGTGTCGACTTCGCGGTCCGGCTGCCCGGCAAGCGCGACGACGGCAAGCCGCTGTGGCTGCCGATCGACGCGAAGTTCCCGCGCGAGGACTACGAACGGCTGCTCGATGCGCAGGACCGCGCCGACAAGGACGGCGCCGAGATCGCCGCGCGCGCCGTCGAGCAGCGGCTGCGCGCCGAGGCGCGGACGATACGCGAGAAGTACGTCGCCGCGCCGCACACGACCGATTTCGCGATCCTGTTCGTGCCGACCGAGGGCCTGTACGCCGAAGCGTTGCGGCGCCCGGGCCTGGTCGAGTCGCTGCAGCGCGACCATCACGTCACGCTGGCTGGCCCGACGACCCTGCTCGCGACCCTGCACAGCCTGCAGATGGGCTTTCGCACACTGGCGCTGGAGCGCCGCTCGGCCGAAGTCTGGGAGGTGCTGGGCGCGGTCAAGACCGAGTTTTCGAACTTCGGCGAAGTGCTCGCGAAGACGAAGAAGAAACTCGCCGAGGCGAGCAACACGATCGAGCTGGCCGAGCGTCGCACCCGCGTGATGGCACGCGAGCTGCGCTCGGTCGAGGCCTTGCCCGATGCGCGCGCGCAGGCCGTGCTGCCGGGGCTGGACGCGGACCCGTCCGCCGAGCCGGCATCCCCTGGACCCCACGATGCCTGACGACGACGATCCGACTGCCATGCCCGGCGCCCCAGCGCCCACCCGTTCCCAGTTCGTCGCGACGCTGATCGCGCTCATTGCCGGCCAGGTCTGCCTGCATTCGTGCATGGCCGGCGTGCGCATGGCGGCGCCGCTGCAGGCCCTGCGTCAGCATCACGCCGAGTGGGCGGTGGGCGTGCTGATGGGGCTGTTCGCGGCGGCGCCGGTCGTGCTCGCCTTGCATGCCGGCCGGCTCGCCGATCGCCATGGGTACCACCGTCCGGTGCGGGTCGCGGTCGGGCTGACGCTGGCCGGCGGGGTGCTCGCGGTGCTGTCGACCTGGATGCCGCGCTGGACCACGCAGGGCGATTTCGCCGTGCTGTGCGTCGCGGCGATGCTGACCGGCGGCGGCGCGAACTACGGGTTGATCGCGATCCAGCGCACCGCCGGGCGGACCGCGCGCGACGCGACCGAGCGCAAGCGCGTGTTCAGCTGGCTGGGCATTGCGCCGGCGCTGTCGAACGCGGTCGGGCCGGTGCTGGCCGGCACGCTGATCGATGCCGGCGGCTTCCGCCTCGCGTTCGCCGCGCTGATGCTGTTGCCGCTGGCGACGCTGTGGTGCGCGCGCCATGTGCCGATCGAAGTGCCGCCGCCCCAGCCCGAGGTCCAACGCGCGCGCAGCTCTTGGGAGTTGCTGAACGCGCCCGGCATGCGCCGACTGCTGCTGGTCAACTGGCTGGTCTCGGCGAGCTGGGACGTGCACAGCTTCGTCGTGCCCATCCTCGGCCACGAGCGCGGCTTCAGTGCGTCGGCGATCGGCACGGTGCTGGGGGTGTTCGCGATCTCGGTGTCGCTGGTCCGGCTCGTGATTCCGCTGCTCGCGCACCGGGCGCGCGAGGCGACGGTGCTCGCGGCCGCGATGCTGGTGACCGGCGCGGTCTTCGGCGTCTACCCGTTCGTGCACTCGGCCTGGACCATGGGGGCCTGCGCCGTGGTGCTGGGGTTTGCGCTCGGCTCGGTGCAGCCGATGATCCTCTCGGCGCTGCACCACCTGACGCCGCATGACCGGCACGGCGAAGCGATCGCGCTGCGCACGATGACGCTGAGCTTCTCGTCGGCGGCGATGCCGCTGATGTTCGGGCTGGCCGGCTCGGCGATCGGCGCCGGCACGCTGTTCTGGGTGATGGGCT
>DATEFR010000055.1:0-12266 GCA_035280545.1 Burkholderiaceae bacterium
TGGGCGGCAGCTCGCTGCTGTACATGCTGATCCAGCGCGGTGCCGCGACCGAGGTCACGAGCCTGCTGTACCTGGTGCCGCCGTGCACCGCGGCGATGGCCTGGCTGCTGTTCGACGAACCGCTGGGCGCGACAACGCTCGCCGGCATGGCGCTGACGGCGGTCGGCGTGGCACTCGTCGTCAAGCCCGCGAGATCGTTTCGCTGATGGCCACGACGCGTGGCCGCATGCGTCATGCTGAGCCCCGCCATCGAGGCTCGGCACGCGAGTTGTCAAGGAGAGAAAGCACGCGGATGCCACGTGCGCGAGCGCATTTCGTGCTTGTCGATTGCGAATAGAATCCGCATCCGCGCTTGACAGTGGGGGGGCGCGCGGCTGTAATCAAACGCGCTGCCGCGCAGTCGCCCACGCAGCCCCAACACTTCCCGAATCCATCCAGCGAGACTTCCTTTTAGAGGGGGATTACCCGTGAACAAGACTGAGTTGATCGAGCACATCGCCAAGCAGGCGGATATCTCGAAGGCCGCCGCGGCGCGCGCCTTGGAGGCCGTCATCGGCGGTGTGAAATCCACGCTGAAGAAAAACAACTCCGTGTCCCTCGTGGGCTTCGGAACGTTCAGCGTCGGCAAGCGTGCGGCACGCAGCGGGCGCAACCCGCGCACCGGCGCCACGATCAAGATCAAGGCCGCGAAGGTGCCGAAGTTCCGTCCCGGCAAGGCCCTGAAGGACGCGCTCAACTGATTGCGCTGATGCGCGTGGGTGCTTAGCTCAGTTGGTAGAGCGGCGCCCTTACAAGGCGTAGGTCGGGGGTTCGAACCCCTCAGCACCCACCACCGACAGCATGCGCAGCGCCGAGGACAGCACCCGAGACGTCGACGTGGTTCACAGCGGCCCCGACGCGACGCTGGTCTAGAATCGCAAGCGCCCCACGCACGACAAGGCGAACCTCGGTTCGCCTTTGTTGCATCTGGGCTCCAGTGTTTCGCGGCGGACGCTCCTGCATGAGCCCGCCATGTCGTTGATCGAGGCTTCGTTCGATGTTTGATTTCTTCCGCAAGCACACGCGCGTACTGCAGTTCCTGCTCGTGCTGCTGATCTTCCCGTCGTTCGTGTTCTTCGGCATCCAGGGCTACAGCAGCTTCCTGAGCAACGAGAACAAGACGGTCGCGAAAGTCGCCGGCCAGAAGATCACGCTGCCCGAATGGGAAGCCGCGCAGCGCGAGCAGATCGAGCGCGTCCGGCGCCAGATGCCGAACGTCGATGCGAAGCTGTTCGACACGCCCGAGATGAAGCGCCAATCGCTCGATGCGCTGGTGCGCGAGCGCGTGATGCTGGTCGCCGCGAACAAGCTGAACCTGGCGACGACGGACGAACGGCTGCAGCGCGTGTTCGCGTCCGACCCGCAGTTCGCGTTCCTGCGCAACCCCGACGGCAGCGTCAACAAGGACATCCTCGCCGCGCAAGGCATGTCGTCCGAGCTGTTCGCGCAGCGTTTGCGTCAGGACCTGTCGCTGCGACAGGTGCTGCTCGGGATCGAAGGCACGGTGCTGGCACCGGTGTCCGACAGCTCGGCCGCGTTCGACGCGATGTTCCAGCAGCGCGAGGTGCAGGTGCAGCGCTTCGACACCAAGGATTCGCTGGACAAGGTCACGCCCACCGATGCCGACCTCGAGGCGTTCTACAAGGACCCGGCCAACGCGAAGCAGTTCGAAGCGCCCGAGCAGGAGAACATCGAATACGTCGTGCTCGACCTCGACGGGTTGAAGAAGGGCTTGACGGTCTCCGACGACGATCTGCGCAAGTACTACGCCGAGAACGAAAAGCGCTACGTCGCGCCCGAGGAGCGCCGCGCGAGCCACATCCTCGTGAAGGCCGACAAGGACGCGCCGGCCGCCGAGCGCGCGAAGGCCAAGGCCAAGGCCGAATCGCTGCTGGCCGAGGCCAAGAAGAATCCGGCGGCGTTCGCCGAGCTCGCGAAGAAGAACTCCGACGATCCGGGCTCGGGCGAGCGCGGCGGCGACCTCGACTTCTTCAGTCGCGGCGCGATGGTCAAGCCCTTCGAGGACGCCGCCTTTGCGCTGAAGCCCGACGAGATCAGCGGCATCGTCGAAAGCGACTTCGGTTACCACATCATCAAGCTGACCGGCGTACGCGGCGGGCAGAAGAAGAGCTTCGAATCGGTCAAGGGCGAGATCGAGAACGAGGTGAAGACGCAGCTCGCGCAGAAGCGCTTCTCCGAGGCGGCGGTCGAGTTCACGAACGTCGTCTACGAGCAGCCCGACAGCCTGAAGCCGGCCGTCGACAAGCTCAAGCTGGAACTGCGCACCGCGCAGAACGTGCGGCGCACGCCGCAACCGGGCGCGACCGGCGTGCTCGCGAATCCGAAGTTTCTCGAGGCGCTGTTCGGAGCCGATGCCGTGCGCAACAAGCGCAACACCGAGGCGATCCAGATCGGCCCGAACACGATGGCGTCGGGTCGGGTCGTGCAATACACGGCCGCGCACCAGCTCCCATTGGCCGAGGTCAAGGACCGCGTGCGCGAGCGCGTGAAGACCGTGCAGGCCGCCGCGCTCGCGCGCAAGCAGGGTGAAGAACGCCTTGCCGCGCTGCGTGCCGCACCCGACACCGCGATGAGCGAGGCCGCGCAGACCGTCTCGCGTGCCCAGCCGCGCGAGTTGCCGCGCCAGGTTCTCGACGCGGTCCTGAAGGCGCCGACCGCGAAGTTGCCGGCCATCGTCGGTACCGATCTGGGTGAGCAAGGCTACGCCGTCGCGCGTATCACGAAGGTGCTGGGTCGCGACCCGATGGTCGCCGATGCCGCGCGTGCGCAGGCGCAATACGGTCAGGCGTGGGCCGATGCCGAGGGGCAGGCGTACTACGCCGCGCTGAAGTCGCGCTTCAAAGTCGAGACGAAGCCGGAGGCGCTGGGCGCAGCGTCGTCATCGGCCAGCACCGCCGACGCGGCCGCGAGTGCCACGCCGGCCACGTCGAAGTAGCAACGGCGGCGTGAAGCGAGACGTTATACTTACGGGCTCGACGGTGGCTGTAGCTCAGTTGGTAGAGTCCAGGATTGTGATTCCTGTTGTCGTGGGTTCGAGTCCCATCAGCCACCCCAAGACATAGAAAACAAAAGAGGCCCGCACGGGCCTCTTTTGTTTCTGGCGCAGCAGTCAGGCGATGAACTGATGCAGGCTGCGATAGAAGGCCCGTGCCAGCACGCGTACCGAGTCGAACATCTCGGTGAACTCGAACAGCACGACAAAGCCGGTCGTGTAGAACAGGCCGGGGCGCACGCTCTCGGTCTGCGCCAGCTTCGCGGTCACGGTGTGGCGTGTGGGCCAGCGCGATGCGGCAAGCGCCAGCGCGATGCCGATCAACGCGCCGCCGAGCAGATCGGACGGGTGGTGGTACCCGAAATAAAGCCGCGGCAGGCAGATGAACACGGTCGCGTGGAACGCGGCCCAAAGCCCGATTCTGGGCGAGATCCGAAAGAGCGAAACGGCCAGCGCAAACGCGAGGACGGCGTGATCGCTGGGAAACGAGCTCCAGGTCCGCGCGCCGACTTCCACGCCTGGGATGAAGTCCAGGTCCGGCCTCGCGACAGGGCGCAGTCGATAGGGCAGCGCCAACGCCAGCGCGCGGCCGACGAACAGCGCCGCGACGCCGGTCAGGACGCACTCGAGCAGTTGTTGCCGGCGACGGGCCTGCTGTGCGGAGCGCGCGAACCACAGTGCGCAGATCACCAGCACGATGGGACCGAACTTGAACAGGTAGGCGTTGAGCAGCCAGGCGGCGAATTCGTCCAGCGGCGGCCAGCGGTGCAGGAACTGGTTCAGCCACAGCAGCACGCGGTCGTCCAACGTCACGATCTCGCGGCCTATCCCTTGCAACATGCGCCCCCTCTCGTCGCTTCCATCATTGGCAACGGCGAGGCCGCGCTGTCATCGAATTGTCATATGCGAGGGTGATCCCCTCGGGTGAGCGGTGGAAACCATTGGCAACAACGAAGCGGCGAAGAACGCGCCGCATGAACAGTGCGACGCCTAAACTTCACCGCGCACGCTACAACAACATCGGCGTGCGATGGGAGGTTCGAATGAAGCTTGCGCGCTCTCCATTCAAGCCGCTGGCTGGTGCTGCACTTGCGGCTCTGGCACTGGCCGCGGCCCCGGCCGGGGCCGACGAGATAGCTTTCGGCACGATAGGCTCGGCGGCTTCGTTGCCTATAGACCGCAGCGGCATCCTCGGCCCGTTCGAAGATGTCTTTTCCTTCTCGGTCGCGGCCGGCGCGTCGTTCTCGTTCTCGTCGTTCGTCAGCACCGGCCTCAGCAACCGCTGGAGCATCCCCGACCTTGCAGGGGCGCTGTATGACGCGGGCGGGCATCTGATCGAGGCGGGCGTGTCCGCCTCCAATCCGTCGGCAGAGGGCTTTCCGCGCAACGACGTCTCGTTCGCATCGGTCTTGCTCGGTGCGGGCAGCTACAGGCTCGAGTTCAGCGGGACCGGCACCTCGCTCGAGAGCGACCTGCCCATCACCTCGAGCTACCGCGGCACGGCCGACTTCGCGGCGGTGACGACGCCCGTGCCGGAACCGGCGACGTTCCTGCTGCTCGCGCTCGGGCTGGCCGGCGTTGCAGTGGCGGCGCGTCCCCTCAGCCGCCGGCCTGCCTGAACGCCATCACCGCCTGATTGCGCAAGGTGCCGAGCAGTGCGAGCTCCTGCGGCGTGAACCGCACCGCACCGAGCTCGGCCTTGTCCGCGTAGATCAGCGCGAACGGCGCGCCCTTGACCATCAGCGGCAGCACGACGAACGACGGAGCCGCGACCTGCTCGCGGAACCACGCGGGCAGGCGTGCCGCGATCGTGGCGGTCGTCGCGTCGGCGATCACCGAATCCAGGCCTTTGCTGCACAGGCTCGTGAACAGGTCCGGATCCTTGCCGGGCGCGGCGCGCAGCGGCACGTGGAACGCGGCGCGCATCGCCTCCGCGCGCTCGCCGATCACGAAGCGCCCGGTCAGCGCATCGGCCTTGGCATCGCGCAGACAGAACACGACCGAGCGGAAGCCGAGTGCCTGGTGCATGGTCTCGAGGATCATGCGCAGCACGTCGTTCAGACGGAAACCGTCGCTGGCCATCGCGTCGGTGATCCGTTGGATGCCGCTGGCGAGCTGCTGTGCCGACTCGGTGGGTTCGTTCGTCGCCAGCGTTCGCGGCGCGGCGGCGGCCGTCTCGGTTTTCGGCAGGACGATGGTGGCGGCATCCGCCGTATCGGCTGCGTTCGCGGCGGGGCGGTCGAGCAGGCGACGCGCCGGTGACGCGCCCGGCACCACGATGTCCAGCGCCCTCGTCGTCTGCTGCAGGCGCTCGCGCGAACGGTCGACGGCGGCCAGCACGTCCTTGGCGGTCAGGCCCAGCGCCTTGGCATAACGCTCGCCGATCACCTGAACGCGTGCACGCGATCGCGAGGGCTCCGTCTCGAGCAGCGCGCTGGCGACCTCATTGGCGGCCAGGCCCAGCCAGCGCAGCCGTTCGATGCCGGAGGTGCGCGCCGGCGGCTCGCCGGTCGGGCGGCTCATGCAGCGCTGCAGGCTCTCCGGCAGCCCCCAGTGACGCGAGACGCCGCGGCCGAGCTCGTCGAAGCTGAGCCCGAGCACGCTGATGGAGGCCTGCGTTTCGGCGATCGCCGGCCGGCCTGCCGGCGGGCGTGAGAGATCGCGGATCTGCTGCGCTTCCTCGGGCAGGTAGTACTCGGTCAGCAGGCGGCCGAGGTTCTGGAACATCGCGCCGACGAAGGCTTCCTCGCCGTCGCGCGCGGTCGGCGCGAGCTCGTTCGCCAGCACGCCCGCCATCAGCGAGCGCAGGTACTCTTCTCTCAGCCGGTGTGCATGGCCTTTGTCCTGCATGCCTTCGAGCAGCACGAGCGACGTTGCCATGTTGCGGATTCCCGCGAAGCCGACCAGCGCGACCGCGCGCATCACCGTGCCGATCGATCCGCCGCCCGCATGCGAGTACTGCGCGGTGTTGACCAGCCGCAGCAGCTTGTTGGTCAGCGCGACATCGCGCGAGACCTCGGCGGCGAGCGAGCCCAGGCTCTGGTCGTCGGTGTCCGCGATGCGCTGGATGCGCGTGATCGATTCCGAGATCGCCGGGAAGTCGGTGCGGTGCCGCATGCGGCGCAGCAGGAACTCCAGCGTGCCGCTGTTGCCGCCGTCGACGGCGGTTTCCGAGCCCGTCGCCGACGGATTGATCCACTGCGACAGCGCCGCATGCAGTGCATTCGCGGTCGGCAGGCGCTGCATCGGGTCGCGGGCGATCGCGCGGCGCAGCACGGCACGCAGTACGTCGTCGACCGCCGCAGCGAGCTGCGCGGGCAACTGCAGGTCTTCGTTGAGCACACGCTGCAGGGCATGTTTCGCGTCGCGCTCGCGCAGCAGCCGCTCACCGGTCAGCATCTCGATCAGCAGCACGCCGGCCGAGAACACGTCCATGGCCGGACTCGGCGCCTCGCCGCGCGCGGCCTCGGGCGAGATGTAGCCGGGCGTACCGACGATCAGGCCGTCGGCGCCATCCGCTTCGTGGATCAGGCCCGCGATGCCGAAGTCCATCACGCGGGCGCGGCCGTCGGCATCGACCAGCACGTTCGACGGTTTCAGGTCGCGATGCACGACGCCGGCCGCATGCGCCGCCTGCAGCCCCTCGAGCATGCCCAGCATCATCGCGACACCCGCGCGCGGCGGCATCGCGCCGTCGCGACTCAGCCGCTCGGCCAGCGTGTCGCCGACGACGTACTCGAACACCAGGAATGGCCGGCCCTCGTGCAGGTCGGCCTCGAACACCGGCACGATGTTGGGATGGGTCAGCCGGCTCACGGTGCGCGCTTCGCGCCGCCAGTCGTAGCCCGGCGACGCCTGGGCCGCCTGGTTCATCCACTTGATGCTGACCTCGCGCTCGAGCCGTGGGTCGAATGCGAGCCAGACCGTGGCCTGTGCACCGGTGCCGAGCACGCGGCGCAGTTCGAAGCGGCCGATCGTCGTCGGCGAGCCGGGCGGCAGAGAGGAGCGGGCAGGGGCGTTCACGCGTCGGATGCGTCGTTCAACGGACATTGTCCGCCCTGGTCGGCCTTTGGGAAGCGTGGAGATGCGACGGTGTGCGGCCTTTGTTCGGGCGCTGGACGGCTCACCCGTGCGCCGCCGAGATGTTGCGGATCACGACCCGGCAGCAGATGCCGTGCGGCATCATCTCGCGCCATTCGACCTGTCCGCCGAGCTGCTTGACGCGCTTGCGCACGCCGCCCAGCCCCAGGCCATGCGACCACGAGCGCGGGTCGCCGCCGATGCCGTCGTCGCTGATCACCAGCTCGATGCGGTCGTTGGCGAGCGTGAAGTCGATCTCCAGCGCCTGCGCCTGCGCATGCGCGATGGCGTTGCTGACCAACTCGCGCAGCACGCGCGTCAGCGCCGACCATTGCACGACGCTGAGCAGGATGTCCTCGTCGAAGGTGAACGTCCATTTGAGCTCGACGTGTGCCGCGGTCAGACGTTGCGTCAGGTCGGACTTCCACTCGGCGGCGGCGTACGACAGCCGGTGGTTGGATGCGGCCAGGCCGCGGGTCAGGGTCTTCAGGTCCTGCAGCGTGTGCCGCAAGTAGTCTTCCATCTCGGGCGACTGGGCCTTGTACATCAGCGTCAGCAGCCGCGCGCCTATGTCGTCGTGCAGGTCCTGCGCGAGGCGCAGCCGCTCCTCGCTGCGGCCTTGCTCGACCGCGCGGTCGAAGTGCACCGCGCGGCGCAGCTGCTCGACGATGCGGTCGGTCAGCCGGGCATCGTCCGAGGTGAACAATCGGCGTCCGCGGTGCGCGAAGCGGATCATCACCGCGGCGGGCAGGGCGTCCTCGGCGGCGGCAGCGGACGAGCCGTGCAGCACCGGGACCGGCACCAGCAGGCTGGAGCCGTCAGGCGCGACCCGGGTCTTCGTGGTCTTTCGATCCACCAGCTTCGCCTCCAGCGGGTCGAACAGGTTGCGCAGCAGCTGGGTCAGCAGGGCCGGCGTGCGTTCGGGCCTAGCCTCGACCTCGCGCGCGATCCGATAGAGCTGCTCGAACATGCGCTCGGTCGTCAGCATGCTGCTGCCGAGCAGCTGGTTCAGAACCCACTGCCGCGCGCCGGAGTAGATCGCGAGCGAGACGAACAGCGACAGCGTCAGCGACGTGAACTGCCCGAGCGAGAACACGGCGACGAACAGCAGGTCCAGCGAAGTCGCCACCGTGCTGATCGCGGCCAGCAGCGAGAACTCGCGCATGAAGGTCTGCGAGCGCGCGAGGAACGGCACGAGCAGCAGCAGCGACGCGAGGAACACATACCAGATCATCGAGCCGACGTCGGCGATGTTGTAGGGCATGCCCGGCAGATCCTGGGAAGCGCCGAGCGCCAGCGTCAGCAGCGACCAGGTCGCGACCATCACGACGCCGAAGCGACGCAGCACCAGCGCGAACGGATGGCGCTCGAGGTGATACGACCAGCTCAGCAGCGCGATCGAGGTGAGCGCGAGCGTGATGGTGATGGACTGCGTCCACCACCAGGCGTGCGGCAGCTGTCGCGCGAACAACAGGCCGACCGGCACCAGCGCCAGGATCCACCCCCCGAGCGCGACCCAGCCCGAGCCCGGCAGGCGCCGCGGATGCAGGCAGGCCGCGTTGACCATGGCCGCGACGGTGACCAGGTCGAACGCCATGCGCATCGGCATGTCCAGCCCGAGGAACGCATCGGGCAGGCCGAGCTCCAGCGTCGACTCGACCGCGACGAACACGAGATTGCCCGCCTGGCACCAGGCCATCACGAGGTAGGCGAGGTTGCGCACCGAGGGCCGCGACAGCAGCGCGATCACCGCCAGCATGTACAGCGCGAGCGCGACACCGATCAGGAACCAGTAGACCGACGGCAGCCCGATCAGCGCATGCGGCTGCGGCTCGATGCTGACGACCACGCCATCGGCGAAATGGAACTTGACCTGCGGCTGCGCGAACGCCGCCGCGAGCCCGGCGTGCAGCGCGCGCTGGCGCTGGCGCGTCGCGTCGTCGACGATCCAGCGCGCCGAGCGCTTCAGCGCGAGCGCCTCGACCGGGAAGACACGCGTGTCGTCGCGTCCCGAGACACCGACCAGCACGTGGCCGCGATGCGCCTTCAGCGCCGGCTCGCTGCTGTCGGCCAGCTCGACCTGGCCTTGCGGGTTGACATGCCACATCGCATCGATATGGCGCATGCCGACCACCGCATTGGTCAGCGCAAACACGCCGACGCACCCCAGCAGCGTCAGCAGCACCAGCAGGCGCAGGCGCCAGCCTATCCAGCGCGACGACGACCATGCCGCACCCGATGCCGGAACGCGTTCGTTCAGCGCCGAGTCGTATTCGGAGTCGCCGCCGACGTGGCCCGGCGCTTGCGACGAATGCGCGGACAGCGGCGCTGCGTTGACCACCCCCTCGGCTCGCGTGCCGGCGCCGCGCGGCTCGAGGGCGTCTTGCAGCACGGCCTTAGAGGTTCTTCAGACCAGCCCTTGCTTGCTGGCCAGCACCGCTGCTTCCGCGCGGCTCGAGACGTTGAGCTTCTTGTAGATCGACTTGATGTGGTCGTTGACCGTGAACCACTTGATGCCCATCAGGCTCGCGATCTCCTTGATCGTGAAGCCCTTGCTCAGATAGGTGAGCACCTCGCTCTCGCGCGGGGTCAGGCGCTCGTGATCCAGCGGCGCCCCGCGGCCGCTCGGGACCGGGCGGGTGCTCTGCAGCCCCGAGACCAACGGGATAGGCCCGGAGTTCGGCACGCCGGGGCCGGGAGGGCCGTGGCGGAAGTGCGTGAGCAGCCGGCGCGCGATCGCCGGCGACAGCGGCGGCTGGCCGCGCACGATCTTCTGCAGTTCCTCGACCAGCACCTCGAAGCGGTCTTCCTTCAGCAGATAGCCGTCGGCGCCGCACTGCAGTGCAGGGAACAGGTGATCGTCGTCGGAATAGAGCGTCGTGACGATCTTCGTGGCCGGGTACTGGCTCAGCTCGGCGAGCAACTCCATGCCGTTGCCGTCCGGCAGCTCGAGGTCGACCAGGATCAGCTTGAACGGGTCGCTGGCCGCCGACGATTGCGACAGCCCCAGCTGGCGCCGCGCGCTTTCCAGATCGCCGGCTTCGCTCACCATCAGCGCATCGCTGAAGCTCTCGCGCACGACGCGGCTCAAGAAGCTGCGTGCAACCGGGTTGTCCTCGACGATGAGTACCTTGACTGGCATGCCCCTCAGGCCCCTGTTCTCGTATCGGGCCGATGGTAGCGCAACGCCGCTACGATTCGTCGCCCCATGACGGCGCGTGCAGGGGTTTGCGGCTTCAACCGTTGGTCATCACGAGCTTGCCGCGCACCTGGCGGCTGCCCATGCGCGCATAGGCGGCCGGCAGCTCGCGCATCGGCAGGCGGCTGTCGATCACCGGCTTGACCTTGCCCTGCGCATATCACTGCGCCAGCTCGCCCAGCGCCTTCGCGTTGGCCTTGGGCTCGCGGCGCGCGAACTCGCCCCAGAACACGCCGACGACCGAGGCTCCCTTCAGCAGCGCCAGGTTCAGCGGCAGCGACGGAATCGCGCCCTGCGCGAAGCCGACGACCAGGTAGCGCCCGCGCCAGGCGATCGAGCGGAACACCGGCTCGGCGAGATCGCCGCCGACCGGGTCGTAAACCACGTCCGGGCCCTTGCCGTCGGTCAGCGCCTTCAGCTCGTCGCGGATGTTGCCGCGGCTGTAGTTGATCGTCGCATCGGCGCCGATCTCGCGGCACAGCGCGCACTTCTCGTCGCTGGACGCAGCGGCGATCACGCGCGCACCGACCGCCTTCGCGATCTGGATCGCCGCGGTGCCGACACCGCCCGCCGCACCGAGCACGAGCAAGGTTTCGCCGGCCTTCAATGCGGCGCGGTCGAGCAGCGCGTGGTGCGTGGTGCCGTAGGTCAGGATGAACGCCGCGGCGTCGTCGAACGCGAAGCCCGGCGGCAGCGGCATCACCAGCGCGGCGTTGACGACCGCGTGGGTTCCGAACCCGCCGGTTCCGGCGAACGCGGCCACCGGATCGCCGACCTTGAGGTGGCTCACGCCGTCGCCGACGGCATCGACGACCCCCGCGTACTCCGAGCCCGGCACGAACGGCAGCGGCGGCTTCATCTGGTACTTGTTCTGCACGATCAGCAGATCGGGAAAATTCAGGCTCGCCGCGCGGATCGCGACCCGCACCTCGCCGGCCTTCGGTTCGGGCGTCGTCAATTCCTTCCAGGTCAGCGCCTCGACGCCGATCGGGTTCTCGCAGAGCCAGGCGTGCATGTCGTCGTCTCCTCGGTGTCCGTGATGGTGCTCTTTCACGAGCGCCTCGAATGATACGTAGCGACGTCGCGCAGGCACGTCGCCGACGCGACGCGTCTGCCTACAATCGGTTGCATGCGCATCCTCATTGCCAACGACGACGGTTACCTCGCTCCCGGCCTTGCCGCACTCGTGAAAGCCTGCGAAGGACTGGGCGAGCTCGATGTGGTCGCTCCCGAGCAGAACGCGAGCGGAACGTCGAACTCGCTGACGCTGAATCGCCCGCTGTCGGTGCACACCGCGGCCAACGGCTTTCTGTACGTCAACGGCACGCCGTCGGACTGCGTGCATCTCGCGCTGACCGGCGTGCTGCCGCACCGGCCCGACCTCGTGGTCTCGGGCATCAACAACGGCGCGAACATGGGTGACGACACGATCTACTCGGGCACCGTTGCGGCAGCGATGGAAGGGTATCTGTTCGGCATCCCGGCGATTGCGTTCTCGCAGGTCACGAAAGGCTGGGGCGAACTCGAGGCTGCGGCGCGTGTCGCACGCAGCGTGATCGAACAGGTGCTGCGCCGGCCCCCGTCGAACGCGCCGTGGCTGCTCAACGTCAACATCCCGAACCGCCCCGATGCCGACGCGCTGCCGCGCGTGATCACGCGGCTCGGGCGGCGCCACGCGAGCGAGCCGCTGATCCGCCAGACCAGCCCGCGCGGCGATACGCTGTACTGGATAGGCCCGGCCGGCGATGCGCGCGAGGCCGGCCCCGGCACCGACTTCCATGCGACGACCAACGGCCAGGTCTCGGTCACGCCGCTGCAGGTCGATCTGACCGAGCATGCGACGCTGGGCGACTGGCGCACCTGGCTGGCGACGCCGGCCGCCGCGGCAACTCCATGAGCGGCGCGACGCGGCCCGGCCGCAAGTTCCCGCTGCGG
>DATEFR010000056.1:0-3826 GCA_035280545.1 Burkholderiaceae bacterium
AGCAGCGCCTGCTGCGTGTCGATCGCGTCGCGAATCTGGGATTCGGTCTCGAGCGTCGCAACGCGGTGGAACACGCCGGTCGAGTCCAGCCGCGCGAGCAGCTCGGCCGAGGCCGGGCTGCGGCTGCGGTCCAGCACCGCGTACGGCACGTCGCCCAGGTCGTAGGTCGCCGCGTAGCCGAACAGCAGGCTCTGCACGATCGCCGGCGCGATCAGGATCACGCGGTTCGCCGGGTCCTTCAGGATCGCGAGCAGTTCCTTGCGGCACAAGGCTGCGACACGCGACACGAATGCGATGAAGCGGTTGTCGTTCATGCGGGCCTCACGCCAGGCGCTTGCGCGTGACGACGCGCGCGAGTGCGAGCAGCACGACCGCGTAGGCCGCGAGGATCGCGCAGTCCTTGACGATCAGCGGCCACACGTTGCCGGCGAGGAACAGCGTGCGGATCAGCTCCATGAAATGCGTGGCCGGCAGCACCTGGCCGACCGCGCGGATCACGAGCGGCACGTTGCGCAGGTCGAACAGGAAGCCCGACAGCATCATCGCCGGCATGAAGCTCGCGAGCAGCGCGACCTGGCTCGCGAGGAACTGGTTCTTCGTGATCGACGAAATCAAGAGGCCGATGCCGAGTGCGACCAGCAGGTACAGCACCGAGCTGAACAGCAGGATCGCGAGCGAGCCCACCATCGGCACCTCGAACAGCATGCGCGCGGCCACCAGGCACATCGCGAGCCCGATCAGGCCGACGCCGAAGTACGGGATCAGCTTCGCGATCAGGATCTCGGTCGGCCGCACCGGCGTGACGAACAACGCCTCCAGCGTACCGCGCTCCCATTCGCGCGCGACGACCAGCGCGGTCAGGAACGCGCCGACGATGGTCATGATCAGCACGATCAGCCCCGGCACCAGGTACCAGGTGCTGCTGTTCGCGGCGTTGAACCAGAGCCGTTGCTCGATCGCGACTGCGCCTATGGGCAGGGCGTTCGCGGCCGCGGCGCCCTGCCGGTCGGCCTGGCGTGCCGCCCACTGGCCGATCGCGCCCTCGAGATACGCCTGCACGATGCGGGCACGGCCGGCATCGGCGCCGTGCACGATCAGCTGCAGGCTCGCCTGGTTGGCCTCGAGGCGGCTGGCGAAGTCGGCGGGGATGCGCACGATCGCGTCGATCCGATGCTCGCGCATCAGCGCTTCGGCGTCGTGCATGGAGGCGACCGGCACGGGCGAGAACACCGGGGAAAGCTGCAAGCCCGCGACCGCGTCGGCGGCACGCGGCGACGGGTCCTCGAGCACGATCGCGACCGGTGCGTTCTTGACGTCCAGCGACAGGCCGTAGCCGAAGATCAGGATCAGCACCATCGGCAGCACCAGGCCGATCGCGAGGTTGCTCTTGTCGCGCAGAAGCTGGCGAACTTCTTTCTTCGTCAAGGCGAGCAGGCGACGCCAGAGGCCGCGGCTTGTGGGGGTTGTGGTCATGCGGTCACCCTCACCCTAACCCTCTCCCGCCAGCGGGAGAGGGGACGAGGCGCGCGGGAGAGGGGATGAGACGCGCGGGGTTCCTCCCTCTCCCGCTTGCGGGAGAGGGCCGGGGTGAGGGCCATCGCGCCGCGCCTGCTCGACGATGCGGATGAACGCCTGCTCCATGTCGGCCCCGCCCGAGCGCTGGCGCACCTCCTGCGGCGTGCCGATCGCGAGCAGCGCGCCGGCGTCCTGGATCACGATGCGGTCGCAGTACTCGGCTTCCTCCATGAAATGCGTGGTCACGACGATGGTCGTGCCGTGCGCCGCGAGCGCGGTGATGCGGCGCCAGAACTCGCGCCGCGCGAGCGGGTCGGCGCCGCTGGTCGGTTCGTCGAGGAACAGGATCTCGGGCTCGTGCAGCAGCGCCGCGGCCATCGCGAGGCGCTGCTTGTAGCCGCCCGGCAGTTGGCCGCTGGGCGATGCGGCCATCTGCTGCAAGCCGAACTGGTCCAGCACCGCCGCGATGCGCGACTGCGCGCGTGCGCCGCGCAGGCCATATGCGCCGGCGAAGAAGCGCAGGTTCTCGTCGGCCGTGAGGTTGGCGTACAGCGCGAACTTCTGCGAGACATAGCCGATGCGCTGCCGCGCCGGCGCGCGTGCATGCCGCAGGTCGACGCCGGCGACGCGCAGTTGCCCGCTGGTGGCCGGCAGCAGGCCGCACAGCATGCGAAACGTCGTCGTCTTGCCGGCGCCGTTCGGGCCCAGCAGGCCGAAGACCTCGCCGCGCCGCACCGAGAAGCTGGTGTTGGCGACGGCGGTGAAGTCGCCGAACTTGCGGACCAGGTCGCGGACTTCGATGACGACTTCGGCCTCGGCGGCGCTCGTGGCCTGCGTCGATGGCGTCGCCGCCGCGGCGGACGGCGTGGCCGTCGAGGGCGCCGGCTCCTGCTCGCGCAGCAGCACCATGAAGCCATCCTCGAGCCGCGCCGGCGCGGCGTGCGCACGCTGTGCGGCCAGCAGCGGCGCAAGCTGCGCCGTCTCGACGCCGGCCGCGGTGATGAAACGCACGTCGCCGCCGTGCGGCACCGCATCGACGATGACCGCTGCGCCCGCGTCGAGCAGGCGCGACTGCAGCAGGCGCGCCGGCTCGCCGGCTGCGGGGCTGGCGACGAAGCAGCGGTCCTGCGCACGATTGCGGATCTGCTCCGGCCGGCCGCTCGCGAGCAGCGCACCGGCGCGCAGCAGGAACACGCGGCTGCAGCGTTCCGCCTCGTCGAGGTACGCGGTGCTGACGAGCACGGTGATCTGCTCGTCGCGCACGAGCTGCTCGACGATCTGCCACAACTCGCTGCGCGACAGCGGGTCGACGCCGACCGTCGGCTCGTCGAGCAGCAGCAGCTCGGGCGTGCGCACCAGCGTGCAGGCCAGGCCCAGCTTCTGCTTCATGCCGCCCGAGAGCTTGCCGGCCGGCCGGGCGGTGAAGTTGCCGAGATCGGTCATCTCCATCAGCCGCGCATAGCGTGCCGCGCGCTCGCGGCGCGGCACGCCGTGCAGGTCGGCATACAGGTCCAGGTTCTCCTGCACGCTCAGGTCTTCGTACAGGCCGAAGCGCTGCGGCATGTAGCCGATGCGATCCTGCACCGCCTGCGGATCGCGCGCGACATCGATGCCGAGCACGCTGAGGCGGCCGGCATGGTCACGCAACAGGCCGGCGGCGAGGCGCAGCAGCGTGGTCTTGCCGGCGCCGTCGGGGCCGACCAGGGCTGTCAGCGAGCCGCGCTCGACCGTGAGCGACACGTCGCGCAGCGCCTGCGTGCGGCGTTTCGTCTCCTTGACGACGAAGGCCAGCGAGAGGTCTTCGGCGACCAGCGCGGGTGCGGCGATGTCGGTCATGGTCGTGCGGACCCGCGGGAGTCGTCAGGGCCGGTTCGCCGTCCGATCGGGCGCCGGCGGGTTCAGCGCGAGATGCACCGTTGCCGGCATGCCCAGCCGCAGCAGGTCTTGCGGATCCTCGACGAGCACGCGCAGCTCGTAGACCAGGCTGGTGCGCAGCTCTTCGGTCTGCACGGTCTTCGGCGTGAACTCGGCGACCGACGAGATCGAGCCGACCTTGCCGGCGAGCCGGCCTTCGGGATGGCTGTCGATCGCGATGCTCGCCGCCATGCCGGGCCGGACCTGCGCGAGCCGGTTCTCGGGCAGGTAGGCGCGCACCCATTTGGGCTGCGTCACCGCGAGCGTGTAGACCGGGCGCTGCGGCGACGCCATATCGCCCGGCTCGAGCAGGCGGGCGCGCACGATGGCGTCGATGGGCGCCTTGAGCTCCGCCTCGGTGAGCTGGTGGTTCATGAGCGCCAGCTCGGCGCGGGCC
>DATEFR010000057.1:0-3556 GCA_035280545.1 Burkholderiaceae bacterium
TGCGCTTCGGTGCGCTGATCTTCGGGTGGCAGTTGCCGGTGTTCAGGCTGGCGGTGTGAGGGCTCAGCGCTCGCGTTCGTATCCCGACGGCCGATCAGCGAACTGTCTTGCGAGCGGCCGGCTTGCGCGCGTGCACGCCGCGCGAGCGCGCTTGGAGGTACTGCTTGGCGTCGCCCCACGCCACGGTCTTGCCGGTCGCGAGCAGCTTGGCCCAGCGCTCGTCGGCGAGACGATGGAATTCCTCGTCCAGCTCGGATTGCTCGACCGTCTGCGCGATGGCGTCGAGCAGGAACGCGTGCACGGTCTTGCCGGCGCGTTGCGCCGCAGCGGCTGCCCGTTGCTTCAGCTCGGCTTCCAGGCGAATCGTCGTGGTGGTCATGGCAAGCCCAATGTAGCGCGAACGTGCTACACGCCGGGGTCTGCACTCCCGCCACAATAGCGGCTCATGACCGATTTCGCGACGCGCCTCTTCGGCCCCTGGGTGCAGCGGGTCGACGCCCGAACCCTGCGCGCCGATGCGCTGGCCGGCGTGCTGGGCGCGCTGCTGGTGCTGCCGCAGGGCTTCGCCTTCGCGACGCTGGCCGGCCTGCCGCCCGAGTACGGGCTCGCGACCGCGATCGTGCCGTGCGTGATCGCGGCGCTGTTCGGTTCGAGCTGGCACGTGGTCTCGGGGCCGACCAACGCGAACTCGCTCGCGCTGTTCGCGACGCTGGCGCCGCTCGCGGCAGTCGGATCGCCGCCGTACATCCAGTTGGCGCTTGCGGTGACGGTGCTGGTCGGGGTGATGCAGTTCCTGATCGGCGCGTTGCGACTCGGCGGCATCGCGAATTTCATCTCGCCGTCGGCGCTGCGCGGCTTCACGAGCGGCGCGGCGGCGCTGATCGCGATCCATTCGCTGACCGACCTGTTCGGCCTTGCGGCACCGGCGCAGCACGGCACGCTCGCACTGTTCGGGCATCTCGCGGCGAGTGTGGGTTCGCTGCGACCATCCGCGCTCATCGTCGGCCTCTCGACGCTGGCGGCCGCGCTGATCTTCAAGCGCGTGCTGCCGCGGTGGCCGTTCATGCTGATGGCGCTGGCGGCGGGCACCGGACTGGCCGCGGCGATCAACAACATCGAGCCGTGGCCGCAGTGGGGTGCGGTCGCGGTGATCGGCAGCATTCCGCCGATCTGGCCGCACTTCCGCTGGCCCGGCGTTGCGCTGCAGTCGCTGCCCGAGCTGCTCTCGATCGCGTTCGCCCTGACGATCGTCGCACTGGGCCAGTCGATCTCGATCGCCAAAGCGGTGGCCGAGCGCACCGGCCAGGCCATCGATGCGAATCGCGAGTTCCGCGGGCAAGGGCTGTCGAACATCGTCGGCGGGTTCTTCTCGTCGTACGTCTCCTGCGGCTCGCTGAACCGCTCGATGCCGAATTTCGAAGCCGGCGCGCGCACGCCGCTCGCCGCGGTGTTCGCCTCGGCGTGGCTGCTGCTGCTGGTCGCGGTGAGCGCGCCCTTGCTCGCGCTGATTCCGATGCCGGCGATCGCCGGGCTGCTGCTGCTGATCGCGTGGTCGCTGTTCGACATGCGGGCCTGGCGCAAACTCTGGCAGCACAGCCGCCTGGACTTCGGGATCGCCGCGGCGACGCTCGCCGCGACCGTGACGATCCGCCTCGAGATGGCGATCGTGCTCGGCACGACGTTGTCGCTCGTGACCTATCTCTACCGGACCTCGAAGCCCTACATCCGCGTGATGGGCTTCGACCATGCCGACGATCCGGCGCGCCCGTTCGTCGTGCGGGCCGATGTCGCCGCGCCGTTGCCCGAGTGCCCGCAGCTGAAGATGATCCGCATGGAAGGCGAGGTCTACTTCGGCGCGGTGCCGCACGTGGCCGATCACCTGCGCGAACTGCGCGCGCCGCCCGATGCGCCCAAACACCTGCTGGTGATGGGCAAGAGCATGAACTTCATCGACCTGCCGGGCGCCGAGCTGTGGCGGCAGGAGCTGCAGACGCGCCGTGCGATGGGCGGCGACCTGTACTTCCATCGGCCGCGGCCGCCGGTGCTCGAGCTGTGGCGGCGTGTCGGCTTCACGCGCGAGCTCGGCGCCGACCACGTCTTCCCGACCAAGCGGATCGCGATCGCGACGATCTTCGAGCGCCTGGACCGCAACATCTGCGCGCACTGCACGATCCGCGTGTTCGAGGAGTGCGGCACGCTGCCGCCGCCGTTGGCGCCCGATCCGGCGAAAGCGGTCGCCGGCGCGTCGGCCTAGGCTTTCAAGCGTCCCACCGGAACACGACCTGCGCGCGCCCGCGTGTCGCTTCGATCAGCCGCGCGTTCGGTTCGTCGACGCTGCCGACCCAGTCGATCGCGGCCTGCGCGCTGCGGCCGAAACTCTCGTGGCGGCTCAGCAGGCGGCGCGTGCGCAGCGCCGGTTCGACGTCCACGTACCAGACTTCGTCTAGCAGCGAGGCGATCTGCTTCCACGGACCGTCGTCCACCAGCAGGTAGTTCCCTTCGGTGATCACGAGTCGCGTCTGAGGGAAAACCGGGATGGCGCCCGCGATGGGCTCTTCGATCTCACGGCGGAATGCCGGCGCGTACACCAGCTCGTCCGCGCGCTGGTCGCGCAGGCGGCGCAGCAGCGCGAGATAGCCGTGCACATCGAAGGTCTGCGGCGCGCCCTTGCGGTCGGACAACCCCAGGCGGGCGAGTTCGTTGTTGGCGAGGTGGTAGCCGTCCATCGGGACGACCTGGCAGACGTCGTCGCCCAGCGCTTGCTGCAGCGCCGACGCGAGCGTCGACTTGCCGGCGCCGGGCGCGCCGACCAGGCCGACGATGCGTCGCGCGCCCGATCGGCACAGTCCGGCGAGTCGATCGAGGTAGCGGGCGGGAATCGCAGGTGGGGTCATGACGACGAATGAGCAAAGGCGTGGCATTCGAGTCTAAAGGGCGTACTCTGGATGAGACGCAAAGGGCCCAGACCCCGCGCAAGCGCAAACCGCGCGGCTCTGGTACCGTGCGGCCCGGATACGTTGCAGAGGAGACACCGCATGGACCACGGCGGGATCGAAAAACGCCTGCGCGCAATGCCGCAGGAACGCCTGCGGGGGATGCGTCGCGGTGTCGAGAAGGAGAGCCTGCGTGCGCTGCCGGATGGGCAGCTCGCCTTGACGCCGCATCCGGGCGCGCTCGGCTCGGCGTTGACCCATCCGCACATCACCACCGACTTCAGCGAGTCGCAGCTCGAGTTCGTGACCGGCGCGCATGCGAGCGTGCAGGATTGCGTGGACGAGCTCGTGCAGATCCACCAGTTCTCCTACCGCGTGCTGCAGGAGGGAAGCGACGAGCTGCTGTGGGTCTCGAGCATGCCGTGCGGGTTGCCGGCCGACGAGACGATCCCGATCGGCCGCTACGGCAGCTCGAACGTCGGGCGCGCGAAAAGCGTCTACCGCATGGGCCTCGGGCACCGCTACGGGCGGCGCATGCAGACGATCTCGGGCATCCACTACAACTGGTCGCTGCCCGGTGTCACGAGCGACGAGTACTTCGGGCTGATCCGCAACTTCCGGCG
>DATEFR010000058.1:0-4066 GCA_035280545.1 Burkholderiaceae bacterium
AGCGATCTCACTGGACTCATGGCAAACCCAGCGACGTCCGGTACGCGCGCCGCTGCGCGTCGCGCCCGAGCCGCAAGGTGATCTCCTCGAAGTCCAGGGCGGTGGCCCGCAGCGCCGCCTGCGCGGTCGTCTGGCCGCCGACCGCTTCGGCCACGTGCAGGTTCAGCGCCTGCAGGTAGCTGTAGGTGCCGGGGATGCGCAGATACGGCATCTGCAGCGGGTTGCTGAAGTTGTCGAAGTACGCGTGCAGGTAGTAGCGCACGTCGGCCTCGTTCCAGTCGGCCTTCAGGTAGTCGTCGATCTTCGCGCTGCCGTCGGGCGGCAGGAAGTGGAAGCGGCGTCCCGGGTCTATGCCGTCCCAGCCGCGCGCGGCATAGACCTTGGACTTCTCCTTCGTCGCCATCAGCGCGAGCAGGTAGTAGGTCGCCTCCGGCACCTTCGAGTATTTCGAGATCACGCCGGCCCACGAGCCCCCGGTCGTGTTGCCGACGCGGTTGAGCGCATCGCGGCGGACCCACCGCCCCTGCGCCACGCTGAAGTATTCGTCGGTGCCGGGCAGGTGGGCGACGCCTATCCGGCCCTTGACCTTGCTGCCCTGCTGCTGCGCCAGCGCACCGAGATCGCCCCAGCTGAAGGTCAGCGCGGCGTGGCCGGCGAGGAAGTAGTCCCAGCTCTTGCCCGACTCCCAGCCCAGCATCTCGCGCGGGCCGAACTGCACCAGGTCGGCCAGCCGCTCGAGCGCGCGCACGTGGCCCGGGCTTTCGATCAGCGGCTTCATGGTCTGCGGGTCGAACCAGTAGAGCTTGGGATTGGTCGGCCCGATCACGAACGGCGCCGACAGCGACATGAAGTGGAACATGCCCTGGTTGCCGGCCTTCAGCGCGATCGTCAGGCCGTGACCGGGCACGCCGTCGCCGATCAGCTCGCGCCCGTCGAAGTATTCGGCCACGTCGCGGAACTGGGCCCAGGTCCTGGGCACATCGAGCGCGTAGCCGTATTTCTCCCGGAACGTCTTCTGATGCTGCGGATCGGCCAGCAGGTCGCGCCGGTAGTACATGACCTGGCCATCGTGGTCGTGGGCGACCATGTACTTCCTGCCCCCGTACGACAGCAGGCTGCGCGGTGCGGGCAGCACCTCGGCGATGTCCCACTTCGGGAAGCGCGGATCCTGGTAGTACCGGTCGTACGAGAGCACGTGATCGCCGGCGACCAGCTCGCCCAGCCACCACGCGCTGGCCAGCAACGCGTCGTACTTGCCGCTGCCGTTGGCCACGTCGGAATAGAAGATGTCGAACAGCTCCATCGAGCCGACCTGCACGATCTGCAGCGTGGCGCCGGTGGCCGCCTCGAACTCGTCCTTGACCTCCTTGACCGGCACGGCGATCAGGCTCTTGGGCAGCAGCATCGTCACGGTCTGTCCGGCGAACGGGCAGCCGCCGGGCCTGCACGGCGGCGCGACCCGCGGCGGCGTCAAGGCGCCCGGCTTCACCACCGTGACCGTGGAGCTGCCGAACTGGCGCGTATCGGCGCCCTCCGCTTGCGAGGCCTGCGGCGCCGCACAGGTGGCCGTCGAGGTCCATGCTGCGCTGGCCAAGACCACGCACAAGCGATGAAGCCAACGGCGCCGTCGGCGTCCGATCTCCGGCTCGCACGAGGTCTTCATGACGGCAACGCCTCGCGCCTCGCGCACTACAACCCGAGCGACGCCCGGTACACCTGCCGCTGCCGGTCGCGCCCGAGGCGCAGTGTGATCTCCTCGAAATCGACCGCGGTCGCCTTCAATGCCGCCTCCGGACTGAGCTGCCCCGCCACGGCCTCGCCCAGGTGGACATCGAGCGCCTGCCAGTAGCTGAACGCCCCCGGGATGCGCAGGTAAGGGAACTGCAGCTTGTTGCTGAAGGTCGCGAAATAGGCATGCAGATAGTCGCGCACATCGGTCTCGTCCCAGCCGGCGTCCAGGTAGGTCTCGATCCGCGCGGTGCCGTCGGGCGGCAGGAAGTGGAAGGTCCGCCCCGGGTCGATGCCGTCCCAGCCGCGCACCGCGTAGACCTGCGACTTCTCCTTCGTCGCCATCAGCGCGAGCAGGAAGTAGGTGGCCTCGGGCGCCTTCGAGTACTTCGAGATCACGCCGGCCCACGAGCCGCCGGTGGTGTTGCCGACCACGTTGGGCTGGGCCGGGCGGATCCACTGGCGCTTGGCGATGTCGAAGTACTCGGTCGTGCCGGGCAGCGGCGCCGACCCGATCTTGCCCCTGACCTTGCTGCCCTTGTCCTGCGCCAGCGCGCCCAGGTCGCCCCAGGTGAAGGTGAGCGCGGCACGCCCGGCGAGGAAGTGATCCCAGCTCTGGCCGAGGTCCCAGTTCAGCATGTCGCGCGGTCCGAACTGCACCAGGTCGACGAGCGCCGACAGCGCCCGCACATGACCCGGGCTCTCGATCAGCGGCTTCATCGTTTGCGGATCGAACCAGTACATGGCCGGATTGGCTGGCCCGATCACGAACGGCGCCGAGAAGGACATGAAGTGGAACATGCCCTGCGCCCCGACCTTCAGGTGCATGGACAGGCCGTGGTCGGGCACGCCGTCGCCGTTGAGGTCCTTGCCATTGAAGTATTCCGCCACGTCGCGGAACTGCGCCCAGGTCTTGGGCACACCCAGCGCGTAGCCGTACTTCTGCTTGAACGCGGCCCGGTGCTGCGCATCGGCCAGCAGGTCGCGCCGGTAGTACAGGACCTGCCCGTCGTGATCGTTGGCCACCATGTACTTCCTGCCCGCATAGGACAGCAGGCTGCGCGGCGCCGGCAGCACGTCGTCGACGTTCCACTTGGGGAAGCGCGGGTCCTTGTAGTACTTGTCGTAGGGCACGATGTAGTCGCCCGCCACCAGTTCGCCCAGCCACCAGGCCCCGGCATACGCGGCGTCGTACTTGCCGGTCCGGTTGGTCAGGTCGGACAGGAAGTTCGGAAACAAATCCTGATGCGACATCTGCACGAGGTTCAGGCTGGCGCCGGTGGCGGCCTCGAACTCGTCCTTCAGCTCGCCGAGCGCGCCGCCGTTCGGCTCCTTCACGATCAGCATCGTCACCCGTTGGCCGGCGAACGGACACCGGCCGGGCCGGCAAGGCGGCAAGACCCGCGGCGGAACGATGTTGCTGCCGCTGACGGTCGACGGCTTGTAGGCTTCCGTCTTCGGCTTGGTGTTGTCGTCCGCCGCCCAGGCCGCCGACGCGATCACCGCCATCAGCGCCATCGCCCATCTCGCTGGTGTCTTCATGGCCTCTTGCTCCTCGTGCTTCGACCCCTCACGACACGTCGTCCCGGCGCGGGATGGTGAACTTGAAGACCGATCCCGACCCGGTGGCCGATTCCACCCAGATGCGCCCGCCGTGGCGCTCGACGATCTTCTTGCACAGCGCCAGGCCGATCCCGGTGCCCGAGTACTCGCGGCGGCTGTGCAGACGCTGGAACAGCACGAAGATGCGATCGAAATACTCGGGCGCGATGCCGATGCCGTTGTCGTGCACCGCGAAGCACCAGCCGGCGCTCGTCTGCTCGGCCTCGATGCGCACCTGCGGCGCCGCGCTGCTGCGGTACTTGATCGCGTTGCCCAGCAGGTTCTGGAACAGCTGCGCGAGCTGCATCGCATCGGCCATCACGACCGGCAGCGGACCGCAGGTGACCTGCGCGCCGCTTTCGGCGATCGCGACACGCAGGTCCGCAATCGCGGTGTCGACCAGGGCGGCGCAGTCGGTGGGCGCAAACGGCCGGGCCTTGGTCCCGACGCGCGAGTAGGCCAGCAGATCGTTGATCAGCGCCTGCATGCGCTTCGCGCCGTCGACCGCGAAGCCGATGAACTCGTCGGCCTCGGCGTCGAGCTTGCCCTGGTAGCGCTGCGCCACCAGCTGCAGGTAACTCGCGACCATGCGCAACGGCTCCTGCATGTCGTGCGAGGCGACATAGGCCAACTGCTCGAGCTCGGTGTTGGACCGCTGCAGCGCCTCCTGGGCCCGCTCGCGCGCGGCGATCTCCTCGCGCAGCTGCGCGTTCTGCCGTTCCAGCTCGTGGCGCAG
>DATEFR010000059.1:0-2572 GCA_035280545.1 Burkholderiaceae bacterium
TCGGCCAGCGCATGACGCGGCAGGTCGAGAAAGAATTCGTTCGTCGCGTCGGGCTCGGTCGCGCGCAGCTTCAGGCGCGTCATCGCCGGCCGGTCGGGCACTTCGGCCACTTCGATGACACGGTATTGGCCTTCGCCGACCTGCTTGTCGCGGTTCGAGCTGCCGCTTGAGCCCTTGATCGAATCGGAGACGCTGCCCGACGAGGCCGAGCCGGCACTCGATGCCGACGAGGCGAAGCTCTCGGCCGGGCAAGGCGGCACCACCAGGGCGCACGCCAGCGCCAGGCAGGCCGTGTGTAGAGGGAACGAGCGGGTCATAGGCATCCTTGAAACGATCTGCGTTGAAACATCGACAGGCTGTGGCGACGATGGCCGTTGGGCTCGCGGATTATCCCGGGCCGCGATCGCGCGGGCCGGGGACGACCAGCAGTGCTTAGTAAAGCTGTGCAACCAGTTCCTCCGCGCCCTTGCGGATGCCGGTCATCGACGCATCCAGCGTCCCGAGGCTCGCGCCTATGTTCATCGGGCTGGGGTACTGCTTGGTGATGTAGGCCTCGAGCAGCGCATTGCTCGTGGCGTCGAACACTTCGACCGCATAGGTCACCGAGCCGGTGAACGAGCCTTCCTTGCCGCGTATGGCCTGCACGATGTTGTACGGGCCGCCGGCCAGGTCGAAGCGCGTGAACGTGCTGAGGCCGCGAGTCGTCGTCTTCGCGCCGGTCAGCGTGAGGTGGACCCGCAGCGTGTTCGGTGCCGGCGCATTGACGAGGTTGAACCGCGCTCTCAGCTTCTCGGTGAACTCGACCTGCATGTAGTCGGCCAGCGCCGTCTTGTCACGCTCGGAAATGTCCTCGAATTGATGGTCCGGCCCCTTGTAGACGACGACCGGGTCCACGACGACATTCGTGTAGCCGCGCCAGTTGGTGGGCTTGGAGACGCGATACGGGATGCGGCCCGAGCCGTCCTGCAGGTTGGGCCGCAATTGCGACGACGAGGCGAGATCGGCATAGGGCGTCGGCTGCGTGCTGGCGCAGCCGACCAGCAGGGTGGCCGAGCCGAGCAACGCGACGCAAAGCGTCAGGAAGGTTCTTTGGTGCGGCGAGATGGTGGTGAGCATGCGGCGTCCTCTTTCGGTGGCATTTGAAAACCGTACAGTACGGTTCACTATAGACATCGCCGAGATCGCCGTCAACTAAACCGTACAATCTGGTTCAGTTACGTGACATGACAGAACGATGAAGGTCCGAACCGAGGCGCGTCGCGAGGCGATCGTCGAAGCAGCGGCCAAGCTGTTCCTGGAGGTCGGCTATGAAGCCGCGTCGATGAACGAGCTGGCGAAGCGGCTCGGCGGGTCTAAGGCCACGCTGTATGGCTACTTCCCGTCGAAGGAGGAACTGCTGGCCGCGGTCGTGCGGGTCTTTGCGACCGCGCACCTCGCCGAGGCCACCGAGGCGCTGTTGAAAGAGCTCGAGAGCCGGCTCGAGCTGAAGCCGGCGCTGCTGCGCTTCGGCGAGCGGGTGCTGCAGGTGTTGACCAACGACCGGACCGCCGCCTCGATCCACCGCCTGGTCCTGGCCGAGGCCGGCCGCTCCCGCATCGGCCAGCTGTTCCACGACGCCGGGCCGCGCCAGTGCCTGGACGCGCTGACGGAGCTGATGACGACCGCGATGGCGCGCGGCGAAGTGCGCCAGGGCGATCCACGCGTCGGCGCCAACCAGTTTCTGGCGCTGTTGACGGCCGAGATCAACGCGCGGTCGTTCGAGCCCGACCCGCCACCGCTGAAGCCCGCGGAAATCCGCCAGCTGGTCAAGCGCGCGGTCGAGATGTTCCTGCTGGGCGCCACGCCGCGGCCGTAAACATCATCGCGCCCAATAAAAAAGGCGTCCGCTCATCGCAGACGCCTTCAAGAAGAAGCGCGGCCCTCAGCCCTTCACGCACACCACCTGCTTCAGCGTGTGCACCACCTCGACCAGGTCGCGCTGCGCCTGCATCACGGCATCGATGTCCTTGTAGGCCGCGGGCGTTTCGTCGATGACGTCCTTGTCCTTGCGGCACTCAACGCCTTCGGTCGCGGCGCGGTGGTCGGCGAGCGTGAAGCGGCGCTTGGCTTCGCCGCGGCTCATCACGCGCCCCGCGCCGTGCGAGCAGGACTCGAACGACTCCGGGTTGCCCTTGCCGCGCACAATGTAGCTGCGCGCGCCCATGCTGCCCGGGATGATGCCGAGCTGCCCGGCCTTCGCGCTGACCGCGCCCTTGCGGGTCACGTAGACATCCGCGCCGAAGTGGTGTTCCTTCTGGACGTAGTTGTGGTGGCAGTTCACCGCTTCCACGTGCGACTGGAAGTTCTTGCGGATCACCGTCTTCGCAGCCTCGATCACACGCTTCATCATCACCTCGCGGTTGATCGCCGCGAACTTCTGCGCCCAGCTCACCGCGCGCACGTAGTCGCCGAAGTAGCGCGAACCCTCCTCGAAGTAGGCCAGGTCGCGGTCCGGCAGGTTGGCGCATGTGCGCAGCGCGTCCTGCTTCGCCAGCTCGATGAACATCGTGCCGATGAAGTTGCCGACGCCGCG
>DATEFR010000060.1:0-7859 GCA_035280545.1 Burkholderiaceae bacterium
CACCCAGGAGGTGCTGGCCGAGGTCGCGTCCGGCGGCGAAGCCGAGGTCAATGCCGCGGTCGCGGCGGCCAAGGCCGCGTTCCCGAAGTGGGCCGGCCTGGCAGCGCCCGAGCGCGCGCGCCTCGTGCGCAAGCTCGGCGACCTGATCGCGCAGCACGTGCCCGAGCTCGCGCGCACCGAGACGATGGACACCGGCCAGGTCATCGCGCAGACCGGCAAGCAGCTGGTGCCGCGCGCGGCCGACAACTTCTACTACTTCGCCGAGATGTGCACGCGCGTCGATGGGCACACCTACCCGACGCCCACGCACCTGAACTACACGCTCTATCACCCGGTGGGCGTGTGCGCGCTGATCAGTCCGTGGAACGTGCCGTTCATGACCGCGACCTGGAAAGTCGCGCCGGCGCTCGCCTTCGGCAACACCGCGGTGCTGAAGATGAGCGAGCTGTCGCCGCTGACGGCGGCGCGCCTGGGCGAGCTCGCCCTCGAGGCGGGCATGCCGGCGGGCGTGCTGAACATCGTGCATGGATACGGCCAGGCCGCCGGAGAGCCGCTGTGCCGCCACCCCGACGTTCGGGCGATCTCGTTCACCGGCTCCACGGTCACCGGCAACCGCATCGTGCAGGCGGCGGGCCTGAAGAAGTTCAGCATGGAACTGGGCGGCAAGAGCCCGTTCGTGGTCTTCGACGATGCCGACTTCGATCGCGCACTCGACGCCGCGGTTTTCATGATCTTCAGCAACAACGGCGAGCGCTGCACGGCCGGCAGCCGCATCCTGGTACAGAAGAGCCTGTACGCGGACTTCGCCGCGAAGTTCGCCGAGCGCGCGCGGCGCATCGCGGTGGGCGATCCGCTGGACGAGAAGACCGTCATCGGGCCGATGATCAGCCCGGGACATCTGGACAAGGTGCGTCGCTACATCGAGCTGGGCTCGAAGGAGGGCGCGACGCTGCTGTGCGGCGGACCGGCCGTGCCGGAGCTGCCGGCGCACATCGCGAAGGGCAACTTCGTCCGGCCCACGGTTTTCGCGGACGTCGACAACCGCATGCGCATCGCGCAGGAGGAGATCTTCGGCCCGGTCGCGTGCCTGATCCCGTTCGCCGACGAGGCCGATGCGATCGCGAAGAGCAACGACATCCCCTACGGGCTGTCGAGCTACGTCTGGACCGAGAACCTCGGCCGCGCGCACCGCGTGGCTGCGGCCATCGAGGCCGGCATGTGCTTCGTCAACAGCCAGAACGTGCGCGACCTGCGCCAGCCGTTCGGCGGCACCAAGGCCAGCGGCACAGGGCGCGAAGGCGGCACCTGGAGCTACGAGGTGTTCCTCGAGCCGAAGAACGTGGCGGTGTCGATGGGATCGCATCACATTCCGCACTGGGGAGCGTGACCATGGGCCAGCTCGCACTCGCCGCGAAGATCACGCACGTGCCGTCGATGTACCTGAGCGAGCAGGAGGGGCCGCGCCACGGCACGCGGCAGGATGCGATCGACGGCCATCGCGAGATCTCGCGGCGCTGCCGCGAGCTGGGCGTCGACACGCTGGTGGTCTTCGACACGCATTGGCTGGTCAACGCGAACTACCACGTCAATTGCGCGCCGCGTTTCAAGGGGCTCTACACGAGCAACGAGCTGCCGCACTTCATCGCCAACATGCCGTTCGAGTCGCCGGGCAACCCGGCGCTGGGCAAGCTGCTCGCGCGCGTCTGCAACGAGCACGGTGTCGAGACGCTGGCGCACGACGCGACGACGCTGCACCCGGAATACGGGACGCTGGTGCCGCTGCGCTACATGAATGCCGACCAGCACTTCAAGGTCGTCTCGGTCTCGGCGCTGTGCATGGCCCACTACCTGAACGACAGCGCGCGGCTGGGCTGGGCCATGCGCCGCGCCGTCGAGGACCACTACGACGGCAGAGTCGCCTTCTTCGCCAGCGGCAGCCTGAGCCATCGCTTCGCGCAGAACGGCCTGGCACCGGAGTTCGCATTCAGGATCTGGAGCCCGCTGCTCGAGACCCTGGACCGGCAGGTGGTCGAGATGTGGAAGAACGCCCGATGGCGCGACTTCTGCGAGATGCTGCCCGAGTACGCGTCCAAGGGTCACGGCGAAGGCTTCATGCACGACACCGCGATGCTGCTCGGCGCATTGGGATGGTCGGACTACGACGGCCGGGCCGAGGTGCTGACGCCGTATTTCGGCGCGTCGGGCACCGGGCAGATCAATGCCGTGTTCCCGGTCACCCCGCAGGACGGCGCGGCCGTCCCGCCGCCGCAGGCGTCGGCGGCGCTGGGCCGTCGAACCGATGCACGTTTGTGAGGTCGCGATGCCGCACCTGGTGATCCTCTACACGCCCGAGCTGGACCGCGAGACCGACATGACCGCGCTGTGCCGCGCACTCGCGGACACGTTGGTCGCCGCGACCGACGAAGCCGGAAAACCGGTGTTCCCGACCGGCGGGGTGCGCGTGCTGGCCTATCCGGCGGCGCACGCTGCGGTCGCCGACGGGAAGGGCGACTATGCGTTCGCTTACCTGAACCTGCGCATGGCCCGCGGGCGCAGCCCGGCGATCCAACAGGCGGTGGGCCGGGCGCTGGAGGCCCGCGTCCATGCGCACTTCGCGCCGCTGCTCGCCTCGCGCCACATCGGCGTCACGCTGCAGATCGACGAGGGCGCCGAGGTGTTCGATGCCAAGCGCAGCTCGCTGCATCCGCTGTTCGACAGGAAGGGCTGAACGATGCTGACGACCGACACCGTCCGCGCGCTCGCGCGCGAGCTTTACGACGCGCGCAAGACACGCACGCAGGTGCGCCACTTCTCGCTGCGCCATCCGCAGATGACCGTCGAGGACGGTTACGCGATCCAGCGCGAATGGGTCCGGCTCGAGCTGGCCGACGGCCGCACGATCAAGGGCCGCAAGATCGGCCTGACTTCGCGCGCGATGCAGCAGGCCAGCCAGATCGCCGAGCCCGACTACGCGCCGCTGATGGACGACATGTTCTTCGCCAACGGCAGCGACATCGCGATCGACCGCTTCATCGCGCCGCGCATCGAGGTCGAGCTCGCGTTCATCCTCGGCAAGCCGCTGCGAGGTCCGGACGTGACCTTGTTCGACGTGCTCACGGCCACCGAGTACGTGGCCCCGGCGATCGAGATCATCGACGCGCGGATCGAGCAGTTCGACCGCGAGACCCAGGCGATGCGCAAGGTGTTCGACACGATCAGCGATTTCGCCGCCAATGCCGGCATCGTGCTGGGCGGCCGACCGGTGCGGCCGCTGGATGTCGACCTGCGCTGGGTCGGCGCGCTGCTGCACAAGAACGGCGTGATCGAGGAGACCGGCCTGGCGGCGGGCGTGCTCAATCACCCGGCGAACGGCGTCGCGTGGCTGGCGAACAAGATCGCGCCCTACGACGAGCAGCTGAACGTCGGCGATGTCGTGCTCGCCGGCTCGTTCACGCGGCCGACGGCGGCCCGGCGCGGCGACAACCTGTTTGCCGACTTCGGGCCGTTGGGCAGCGTCGCGTTGCGTTTCGTCTGAGGCCGCCGCGCGCGGTCGCCGGCTGCGTCAGGGCCGGCCTTGCCAAGGCACGCCGCGCAGGCGTTCGCGCGTCTCTTCCTCTTCGAAGTGGACGACCGAGAGCTTGATCAGGTCGCTGCGCGACACGATGCCCACCAGCACCAGGCCTTCGGCATCGGCGACGACCGGCAGGCGCTCGAGGCGCAGGCGCGCGAGCCGGGTGGCCACGGCCCGGCACGTCTCGCCGGGCAGCGCAAACGCGGGCGGCGTCGAGGCGCACGCCTGCGCCATGAGCGCCTCGGGCGCACGCGCATGCAGGTCCACGACGGCGGCGCGGTCCACCGTGCCCAGCAGCCGGGCGCCTCGAACCACCGGGAACGCGCGATGAGCCTGTCCGGCGCCGAAGGGCCCCGACAGGGCTTGCGACACGGTCGCGGCCGCATCGATGCTCAGCACGTTGCGCGTCATCACGTCGTCGACGACATGCCGCTCCAGCGGGTCGATGCCGTATTCGCGGTAGATGTGATAACCGCGCCGCGCGATCTTCTCGGTGAGGATGGAGCGCCGCATGGTCAGCACGGTGAAACCGTAGGCCACCGCCGAGGCGCACAAGGTGGGCAACAAGGCGTTGGCGTCGCGAGTGAGTCCGAACGCGAAGACCGTGGCCGTGAGCGGTGCGCGCATCGTGCCGCCCAGCGTGGCGGCCATGCACACGAGCGGCCACAAGGCGGCATCGTGGCCGGGCAGCACCCGGCCCAGCGCGACGCCGAGGCCGGCTCCCATCATCAGGAGCGGTGCGAGCACGCCGCCCGAGGTGCCCGATCCGAGCGCGAGCACCCAGATGGCCGCCTTCACCGCCAGCAGCGTCACCACGACCTGCAGCGCGAGTTGGTTGTGCAGGAGATCGTCGATGACGTCGTACCCGACGCCCAATGCGCGCGGCTCCAGATAGCCGCCGATCCCGACCGCCAGGCCGCCGATCGCGGGCCACCACATCCAGTGCAACGACAACTTGCCGAAGAAGTCCTCGACCTTGTACAGCGACACCGTGAGCGTCGCCGACAACGCACCGCACGCCAGGCCGGCCGCGACGCACGACAACATGGCAGACGGCCCGGGCGGGGCCGTCTCCAGCGGGAACAGCGGGCCCGAGCCCACCAGCAACGGCCGGGCGAAGCCGGCCACCGCGCAGGCCACCGCCACCGGCAGCAGGCTGCGCGGGCGCAGCTCGAACAGCAACAGCTCCACCGCCAGCAGGACCGCGGCGACCGGCGTGCCGAACACCGCGGTCATGCCCGCCGTCGCACCCGCTACCAGCAGGGCCTTGCGTTCAGCCGCAGACAGATGGAAGTGCTGCGCCAGCAGCGACCCGATGGCGCCGCCCGTCATGATGATCGGGCCTTCGGCGCCGAAGGGTCCGCCGCTGCCGATCACGATGCCCGACGAGACGGGCTTGAGCACGGCGACCTTCGCCGACATCGTGCTCTTGCCGAAGAGGATCGCCTCGATCGCCTCCGGGATGCCGTGACCGCGAATCTTCTCGGAGCCGTAGCGCGCCATCAGGCCGACGAGCAAGCCGCCGATCACGGGCACGACGATGACGCCCGCGCCCAGCGTGTGCGAGGCCGGGGAGCGATCCGCCGTCGACCAGCTCTGGAAGAAGAACAGGTTCGTGAACAGGTGGATGAGGTCCAGCAGCGCCCGGGCGGCCACGGTGCCCAGCACGCCGATGACCGCGGCGATCAACGTGAGGCGCAGCAGGCGAGCGTCGAGCGCAAAGTCGCCGCGGGGGGTATGAGGCATGGGGAGTCGCAGTCAGAGAGTGGAAGACAGGTCGATCTGCGGGACGCGGAAGACTTCCGCCAGCGAGGCCAGCTCGGCGCGGTGCACGCTGGCCAGGCGCTGCAGCAGCGCCTCGCCGGCCGGGCGAAGATGCACTTCGACGAGCCGACGGTCGGACTCGCCAGGGCGGCGTTCGACCAGGCCCAGCGCCTCGCATCGGCTGACCAGCGCGACGGCGCCGTGCGCCTGCATCTGCAGGCGCTCGGCGATCTCGCCGACGGAGGCCCAGGCCCGTCCGGGGAACCCTTTCACATGCAGCAGCACGAGGTATTGCTGCGGCGTGATGCCTTCGGCCAGGGCTGCACGCTCGGAGAAACGCTCGAAGCGACGCATCTGATAGCGGAAGTCGGACAGAACCTCGAAGTCGGCCTTCGCGAGGGTGCGTCGCGGCATGGACATTCCCCGCGGGTTGGGCAGGGCCGAACTATATCACGTCGTGATATATATCGAAGCGAAGCCGGTCGTCCTTAACATCGCGGGTCTACAGGGAGTCCTCGCGACATGTCCACCACCGTCCTGCTGCTGCAGCTCATCATCATTCTGGTCACCGCGCGCGCCTGCGGTTGGCTGCTGCGCCATGTCGGGCAGCCCAGCGTCGTCGGCGAGATGGCGGCCGGACTGCTGCTGGGGCCGATGGCGGCCGGGGCGCTGTGGCCCGAGTGGCATGCGCAGCTGTTCTCCAAGGCGTCGGTTGCGGGTTTGGCGTCGCTGTCGACCTTGGGTCTGGTGCTCTTCATGTTCCTCATCGGCCTGGAGCTGCGCGCGCAGCACGGCGTGCGGGCGCAGTTGAAGGCCGCCGGGTACGTGGGTGTCGTCAGCACCGCCGTGCCGATGATGCTGGGGTTGGCCGTCGCGCCGGTCCTGCATCCCGCGCTCGCCCCGAAGGGCGTGGCGTTCTGGCCGTTCGCGCTCTTCGTCGCGGTGGCGCTGTCGATCACGGCGTTCCCCGTGATGGCCCGCATCCTGAAGGACCGCGGCATGTCGCGCACCGCGTTCGGGCAGTTGTCGCTGAGCGCCGCGGCGCTGGTGGACGTGTTCGCCTGGGTGCTGCTGGCGCTCGTGGTGGCGCTCGCCGGCGCGGGCGAAGGCTATGCGGGATTGTGGAAGACCACCCTCGGCGCGGCGCTGCTCTGCGGATTCGTGTTCGTGGTGCTGAAGCCCGGCTACGCGTGGCTGCTGCGCAAGTACGCTCCCAGCGGCACAGCCTCGACCACCGTGCTCGCGGCGCTGATGACCGGCCTGCTGACATGCGCGATGCTGACCGAGTGGCTGCACCTGCACGCGGTGTTCGGCGCCTTCCTGTTCGGTGCCTGCCTGCCGCGCGACGACCGCCTGCTGCATTCGCTGGCCGAACGCCTCGAGCCTCTGTCCATCGTGGTGCTGATGCCGCTGTTCTTCGCACTGGCCGGATTGGGGACGACGGCTGGGGCTTTTTCCGGCGCGGGCCTGGGCGCGATGGCGCTGATCCTGGCCGTTGCCGTGTTCGGCAAGATCGCCGGCGGGGCCGCGGGCGCGCGCATGGCCGGCTACGGATGGCGCGACAGCATGGCGACCGGCGCGCTGATGAACGCGCGCGGCCTCATGGAGCTGATCGTCATGAAGGTCGGCCTGGACGCGGGCCTGATCGGGCCCGAGCTGTTCACGATGCTGCTGATCATGGCGCTGGCGACCACGGCCATGACCGGGCCGTTGATCTCGCTGTGCGCCGGCCGTGCCGCGGTGCAACGCGACGACGACCATCGCGTCGCCGCGTAGCCGTCGATTCGAAGACGGGCTTCGTCAGTCCGCTGCCGCGTCGGCCTTGAGGACCGTCTCGCCCTTCAGCAGTCCCATGTCGCGGATGTTGAAGCGGTGACGCTTCCAGCCCGCGTAGGTGCGGCGCCAGTTCACCACCGACACGACGTAGTACAGCACCTTGAACATCAGCAGCGACAGGCGGTACGGCAGGCCGTGCTGGAGGTCCGCCCCCAGCAGGGACATCAAGCCCTGCTTGACCCTGAAGGTGTTCTTGGGGTGCATGAACATGTCGCGGATCGTCGGGTTCGTCACGCGGTAGATGAACCACGAGTAGTCGCGCGGGCCGGCGCGCATGCGCTTTTCCAGCGCGCGTCGCGCGGAGGGCAGCTCGGCAGGACGATCGAGCGCGGTGGCCACCAGCTCGGCGCCGTCGAATGCGCTGCGCATCGCGAGGAACACGCCCGACGAGAACATCGGGTCGATGAAGGTGTAGGCGTCGCCCACCAGCAGATAACGGTCGCCCGTGGCGTGCGTGCTGGCGTACGAGAAGTTGCCCGTGGCGTGCACGGCGTCGTCGACGAGCGTCGCGCCCTTCAGCCGGTCGTGCAGCTCCGGGCACATGGCGATGGTGTCGAAGAAGTAGTCCTTGAGCGGCTTGTCGCGCGCCTTCAGGTAGTAGGCCCAGCACACCGCGCCGACGCTGGTGGTGCCGTCGGCCAGCGGGATGAACCAGAACCAGCCGTGCTCGAACCAGCAGATGCTGATG
>DATEFR010000061.1:0-2483 GCA_035280545.1 Burkholderiaceae bacterium
CGCGCCGCCGGCGGTGCCGCCGGTGGTGCCGCGATAGCGCGCCGTCTCGTCAGCAGCCGATCCGCAAGGCCTGCACCGGTTTGCCGCTCTCGGCGTCGACGATCACGAGGTTGAGCGCCGCGGGGTGCGCGGCATCGCGCGGCGGCCACGATTCGTAGCGCAACGTCCTGCTGCCGTCCGCCGAGTTCCACGGCGGGATGCTGCGATAGTCGCGCACGACCCGGTCGTGGTGCAGTGTGACGCCTTCGTTTTCGCCGGCTTTCACCGCCGTGCTGTGGCCATCCTCGGTCCAGGCCCAGTAGGCGGCGAGGCGCGCCGGGGCGCCGGTGCGTGGTGCGACCGTGGCCAGATAGCGTTCGCCGTCGCGCGCCAGCGTGATGTCGACCGTCGGCGGTGCGCGGTCGGCCTGCACGAGCGATGATGACGTGGCGAGCCGCGGCCAGTCCTTGCGGTCCTGGCCGCCGACGATCACCTGCGGGGTGTAGCTGAAGCGTGCGCCGCTGCTCGCCTGCGTCTGCTGCTGGCGCTGCGTGTAGGCGGGGCTCGCGAACCGGTCCTTCCAGCCGAGCCGGTCCCAGTAGTCGACGTGGAACGCGAGCGCGACGATCTCCGGCGAGCGTGCCGTCAGCTGCGACAGCCAGCGATCGGCCGGCGGGCACGAGTTGCAGCCTTCGGACGTGTACAGCTCGACGACTGTCGCGCGCGAGCTGCTGCTTTGCACGTTGCAGCTCGATGGACCCGCGACGGCGAGGGAGGACAGCGTGGCCACCGACAACACGGCGGCCGCGATCCATGACGAGTTCGACGGCATGCGACTTTCTCCTGTGCAGGCCTCGGTCGCGAGCGGGCCGCGGTTCTTACATGCCGCGGCGACGCTGTGCCACACTGCCGGCCCCATGTTGCCCCACCACGATCCTGTGCCCAACTCTTCGGGACCGCGCGTCGCGATCGTCGGCGCCGGCCCGGCCGGGCTGATGGCCGCCGAGACGATCGCGGCGGCCGGCGTTGCCGCCGCGGTCGACGTGTTCGACGCGATGCCGTCCGCCGGGCGCAAGTTCCTGCTCGCGGGCAAGGGTGGGCTGAACCTGACCCACAGCGAGCCGTTCGAGGCTTTCGTCGCGCGCTACGGGGCGCGCCGCGCGGTGCTGCGACCGATGCTGGAACGCTTCGGCGCACCGCAACTGCGCGACTGGGCGCACGGGCTGGGCATCGAAACCTTCGTCGGCAGCTCGGGGCGCGTCTTCCCGACGGACATGAAGGCCGCGCCGCTGTTGCGCGCGTGGCTGCATCGCCTGCGGGCCGCGGGCGTGCGCTTTCACATGCGGCATCGCTGGGTCGGCTGGGGTGGCGCGGCGCGCGACCACAGGCTGCGCTTCGCGACACCGGCCGGCGAGCTTGCGATCGGATGCGACGCGGTCGTGCTCGCGCTGGGCGGCGCGAGCTGGCCGCGGCTCGGTTCCGATGGCGCGTGGGGGTCGCCTCTGGCCGAGGCCGGTGCCGACATCGCGCCGTTGCAGCCGTCGAACTGCGGGTTCGACGTCGCCGGCGGCTGGACCGAGCACTTCCGCAGCCGCCACGCCGGCGCACCGTTGAAGAACGTCGCGTTGACAGTGAGCGGCGGCGACGGCGAAGCGCGGCAGACGCAGAGCGGCGAGTTCGTTGTCACCGAGACCGGAATCGAGGGCAGCCTGGTCTATGCGCTCTCGGGCACGATACGCGAGCGGATCGCGCGCCACGGTCCGCTGACCGTGCACCTCGATCTGCTGCCGGTGATGGAGGCGGCACGGGTCGCGGCCGAGGTCGAGCGGCCGCGCGGCTCGCGCTCGCTGGCGACGCATCTGAAGAGCCGCCTGGGCTTGAGCGGCGTGAAGGCCTCGCTGCTGCACGAATGCCTGTCGCGCGAACAGTTTGCCGATCCACGCCGGCTTGCCGAGGCGATCAAGGCCGTGCCGCTGACGCTCTCGGCCGCACGCCCGATTGCCGAAGCGATCAGCAGCGCCGGCGGCGTGCGCTTCGAATCGCTGCGCGACGATCTGATGCTCGCAGCCTGCCCAGGCGTGTTCTGCGCCGGCGAGATGCTGGACTGGGAGGCGCCGACCGGCGGTTATCTGCTGACCGCCTCCTTTGCCAGCGCAGTCGTGGCAGCCCGCGGCGTGCTGGAGAGGCTGGACCGCGGTGCCGCGGCGGGTTGAACCGCGCTCGCAGGCCTGCACCGCGCGCGGCGCGCCAGACATTTCCTACATCGATCTCGGCAAAAAGCGGCTCGCACGGCCGGCGTGGCCGTTCCTAGACTGACTTGTGGAGTGGAGGGGTTCATACGCAAGGAGCCATCGATGATTAGCCGATCCTCTCATTCGAATCGTTCGCGAAGCCGCTCGCTGGGCTTGCTGCTGGCTGCGGCCGCGCTCTTGGGCACGACGCTGTCGGCCGCCGCGGCGACGGGGCAGGATCCCGCCACGGCAGGCGCGCGGGCGCGCTACGAG
>DATEFR010000062.1:0-4285 GCA_035280545.1 Burkholderiaceae bacterium
CCTGATCGACTGGCAGGGCAAGGACTGGACGCCGGCCATCGCGAAGGAAACCGGCGCCAAGGCCGCGCACCCGAATTCGCGCTTCACGGTTGCCGCGACCAATAACCCCGCGCTCGACCCCGAGTGGGACAACCCGGCCGGCGTGGCGATCGACGCGTTCATCTTCGGTGGCCGCCGCTCGACCACCGTGCCGCTGGTGACCGAAGCGCGCAACTGGGTCGAGGGTGTCTACATGGCCGCGACGATGGGCTCCGAGACCACCGCCGCGATGGTCGGCGGCAACGGCGCGGTGCGGCGCGACCCGTTCGCGATGCTGCCGTTCACCGGCTACAACATGAGCGACTACTTCCAGCACTGGCTGGACGTCGGCGCCAAGCTGGAGCAGTCCGGCTCGCGGCTGCCGAAGATCTACTGCGTCAACTGGTTCCGCAAGGGTCCCGACGGCAAGTTCGTGTGGCCCGGCTACGGCGAGAACATGCGGGTGCTGCAATGGATGATCGGCCGCATTGCCGGCACCGCCAGCGGCAGCGACAACGCGTTCGGCACGACGCCGCGCTACGGCGATCTGAATTGGACCGGCCTGAACTTCACGGCCGACCAGTATGCGCAGGTCACGAGCATCGACCCGGCCGCGTGGCGCACCGAGCTGGCGCTTCACGGCGAGCTGTTCGAGCAGCTGGCCTATCACCTGCCGGCCGAGCTGACGGCGACGAAGGCGCGCATCGAAGAACGGCTCGCCGCCTGACCGCGGCGCCAAGCAAAAAAGGCCGGCATCTCGCCGGCCTTTTCTTTCATGCAACGCGAGGGTTGCCGTGCCGACCGGTCATGCCGATCGGCAGCTCACCATCAGTCGTCGTAGCCTTCGTGGCGTGCGGCAGCTGCGAACAGGTCGGCGGCGAAGCCGGGGTCGGTCTTCGCATAGCTGCGGGCCAGTTCGCGCACGGCCTCGGCCTCGCGGGCGGTCTTGTCGCCTTCGCTGACCGAGGGGGTCTCGCGGCGCAGCAGGTTCACGAGCGACGCCGGAACGGCGGCGCCCAGCGCGGCCATCAGCAGGTTCGCAAAGCGGCCGCGTTCGATTTCGTAGTGCAGGGTGGTCGTGGTCATGATGTTTGCTTTCAGTAGACGGGGTGTTCGGGGGGCGTGGCGTCAGCCTTCGGAGATTCGTGCCGCGGCTTCGCGCATGCTTCGGGCGAGCGCCGGATCGGCGAGATCCTGTCGCTCCGCCAGATCGAGCAGGTGCTGACGTGCCCGCAGTTGCCCGGTGCGCTCCAGCGCGTGCCAGACGGTGCGTGCGGCCGCCGCGACGCTCGCGCCGAAGCGCGACGGGCGAGCGGTGTGGGTCGACGTCTGCCCCAGTTGCGAGGCCATCGCGTCGCGAAGCAAAGGAAGGGCGGACAAGGTGCTCATGGCGATACTCCTAGATGCCTGCTGCACACTCAGATGCGTGTTGCGGTGCAGCATGGTCGTTAGATTAGGGTTTACCCCAGCATTTCACCACTCATGCTTGTGAATCGCCGATATTCAGAGGATTTATGTCTCCGCCGCTGAATTTCCGGACGCTGGACCTCAATCTGCTGCGGGTCTTCGACGTCGTGATGGCCGAGCGCAACCTGACGCGCGCCGCCGAACGTCTGTCGCTGACGCAGCCTGCGATCAGCAATGCCTTGAAAAGATTGCGCGAAGCCGTAGGCGAGGACTTGCTCACAAGGGCCACGCACGGTGTCGTCCCGACTCCCCGGGCCGAGGCGCTGTGGCCCGAGGTACGCGCCGCGCTCGGCCGATTGCGCACTGCGCTGGCCCCGGGCGAGTTCGATCCGCGGGCTGAACCGGTCACTTTTCGGGTCGCGATGGCGGACGCAACCGTGGCATTGTTCATGCCGCCGCTTGTGGCGCAGATCGAACAGACCGGCGCGCTGGCGAACTTGCGCATCCTGCCGCTGACGGTGCGCGATCCGACCCCGCAGCTCGAGCGTGGCGACGCCGACCTTGCGGTCGGCTTTTTCCCGGACACCGTCGCCGCGCTGCTCGCGCAGGGCGACGACGCGCTGCTGCGCCGGCAGCGGCTCAACGAAGGCGAATACGCCTGCGTGATGCGCCGCGACCATCCGCTCGCGCAAGAGCCGTTGACGGTCGACGCGTACTGCAACGCGCACCACCTGCTGGTCAGCGTCTCGGGGCGCGCGCAAGGCCTGGCCGATCAGGCGCTCGCCGCGCTGAATCGCAAGCGCCGCATCGTGCTGACGGTCAACCAGTACTTCGCGGCCGGCCGCGTCGTCGCGAACAGCGACCTGCTGACCGTGCTGCCGGCGTACTTCATCGCCGCGACCGGCTACCGCGACCAGCTCGTCAGCCGTGCGTTGCCGTTCCCGTTGCCGGGGCTGCAGCTGGAGATGCTCTGGCACATCCGCAACGACCGCTCGAGCGCGCACCAGTGGCTGCGCGCGCGCCTGCTCGAAGCGGTCGCGACCGTCGGCGGCTGAGCGCGCGCCTCGCTTCGATCTGCCGGTCCGAAAGGCCCGCCCGGTTGCGACCGGAATCATCGCGGCGGTTGACTGCGTCGCCGAGTTCCCGCATGCTCGCCCAAGTGGTCTAGACCACTTGGGCTCCCTCACCTGCGGAAAGCGGCATGCGCATGAACTCCTCGACCGACCCGAACACCCTCGCCGACGCGGCATCGCGCGGCGCCCGCTCCGCCCCCGGCCGCGTGGTGCGCGCACCGCGCGGCGGCACGCTGCATTGCAAGTCGTGGCTGACCGAGGCGGCCTACCGGATGCTGCAGAACAACCTCGACCCCGACGTCGCCGAGCGGCCCGAGGAGCTGGTGGTCTACGGCGGCATCGGTCGTGCCGCGCGCGACTGGGCCTCGTTCGACAAGATCCTCGCGTGCCTGCGCGAGCTCGCGGACGACGAATCGCTGCTGATCCAGTCCGGCAAGCCGGTCGGCATCTTCAAGACCCACGCCGACGCGCCGCGCGTGCTGCTCGCGAACTCGAACCTGGTGCCCAAGTGGGCGACGTGGGAGCATTTTCACGAGCTCGACCGCAAGGGCTTGTTCATGTTCGGCCAGATGACCGCCGGCTCGTGGATCTACATCGGCACACAAGGGATCGTGCAAGGCACCTACGAAACCTTCGCCGAGGCGGGCCGCCAGCATTACGGCGGCGACCTCGCGGGCAAGTGGATCTTGACCGCGGGCCTCGGTGGCATGGGCGGTGCGCAGCCGCTGGCGGCGAGCTTTGCCGGAGCTGTCTCGCTGAACATCGAATGCCAGCAATCGAGCATCGACTTTCGCCTGCGCACCCGGTATGTCGATGAGCAAGCCACCGACCTCGACGACGCGTTGGCTCGCATCGCGCGATACACCGCCGAGAAGAAGGCCGTGTCGATCGCGCTTCTGGGCAATGCGGGCCGCATCCTTCCGGCGTTGGCCGAGCATTTCAAGACCGGCGCTGGTCCCAAGCCCGCGCTGGTGACCGACCAGACCTCGGCACACGATCTGATCAACGGCTATCTGCCGGTTGGCTGGTCGGTCGAACAATGGCGTTCCGCCGCCGCCGATTCGTCACGGCATGCCGAGCTGAAGGCCGCCGCGGCCAAGAGTTGCGCCGAGCACGTGAAGGCCATGCTGCTGTTCCAGGCCATGGGCGTGCCGGTCGTCGACTACGGCAACAACATCCGGCAGGTCGCCTACGACGAAGGCGTGACCCACGCGTTCGACTTCCCCGGCTTCGTGCCGGCCTACGTCCGCCCGCTGTTCTGCGAAGGCAAAGGGCCGTTCCGCTGGGTCGCGCTGTCCGGCGACCCGGAGGACATCCGCAAGACCGATCGCAAGATCAAGGAGCTGTTCCCGCACAACCAGCACGTGCACCGCTGGCTCGACATGGCCGGCGAGCGCATCGCGTTCCAGGGGCTTCCTGCGCGCATCTGCTGGCTCGCGCTGGGCGAGCGTCATCTCGCAGGCCTCGCGTTCAACGAGATGGTCAGGACCGGCGAACTGAAGGCGCCGATCGTGATCGGCCGCGACCACCTGGACACCGGCTCGGTCGCCAGCCCGAACCGCGAAACCGAGGCGATGCGCGACGGCACCGATGCCGTCTCCGACTGGCCGCTGCTGAACGCGCTGCTGAACACGGCCGGCGGTGCAACCTGGGTCTCGCTGCACCACGGCGGCGGCGTCGGCATGGGCTACTCGCAGCACGCGGGCATGGTGATCGTCGCCGACGGCAGCGAGGCCGCCGCGAAACGCCTGGCGCGCGTGCTCGTCAACGACAGCGGCTCCGGCGTG
>DATEFR010000063.1:0-10938 GCA_035280545.1 Burkholderiaceae bacterium
CATTTGGGCCAACAAATGAAAGTAACCCGCCGGCCGGGCGGGTCCGGCGGGCTGCCGCCCCAGGCAACAAACCGCCCGCGCAGCGGCACCCACAAAGGCCACCGCGCCCAGCGGCAAAATCCCCACCATGGACCGCATCACCGGCGTACAACTCTTCATCCGCATCGTCGAAACCGGCAGCTTCTCGAAAGCCTCCGCCGACCTCGGCGTCACGCAGCCGACCGCGACCAAGCATGTCGCCGCGGTCGAGGCGCGGCTGGGCGCGCGGCTGCTGAACCGCAACACGCGCGGTGTCAGCGCGACCGAGATCGGTGCGCTGTACTACGAGAAGTGCAAGGCGATCCAGCGCGAGCTCGAGGAGGCCGACAACCTCGCGTCGCTGCTGCAGGCACGCATTGGCGGGCAGTTGCGCATCAGCACCTCGGTCGCGTTCGGGCGGCGCGTGCTGACCCCGCTGGTGATGGCATTCATGCGGCAGCACCCCGAGGTGTCGGTCGACGTGAGCTTCGACGATCGCTATGTGAACCTGGTCGAGCAAGGCATAGACGTCGCGATCCGCATGGGCAGCCTCGCCGATTCGTCACTCGGCGCGCGTTATCTCGGCACGAACCCGTGGGTGCTGGTCGCGTCGCCCGCGTACCTGAAGCGCCATGCCGCGCCGAAGACCCCCGCGGACATCGCCGAGCACGCCTGCCTGATCTACAGCAGCGTGCAAGGCGACGATCGCTGGCGCTTCACCGGCGGGCCGAACGGCAAGAGCAACAACAACAAGAAGAAAAAAAGCACCCAGAACGACGACGCCCACGACCACGACGCCGCCGGCCATCGCAACGAAGCCGTGGTCCCGGTGCGCGGCCCGCTGCGCTCGAACAATCTCTCGGTGCTGCTGGCCGCGGCGCGCGACGGCTTCGGGCTCGCGATCCTGCCGTGGTACGTCGCCGGCACGTCGGTGCGCGAAGGCGCGATCAAGCCGCTGCTGACCGACTACGCGCTGCCGGCGCAGGAGATGCACGCGGTGTTCCCGTCGCCCAAGCTGGTGCCGTCGAAGGTCACGACCTTCATCGCGTTCCTGCAGGAGCGCTTCGGGCCGCAGTGGTGGCTGTCGGTGCGCTGAACGACCCAGCGCTCAGCCGCGCGACGACGCGAGCGCCAGCGGCGCGAGCGAGGCCCGCAACCGCTCGCGCGGGTCGCTGGATGCGGCCGATTGGCCCAGCGCATCCTCGACGCTGCCGATGTGCTCGAGCATCAGTTTCGCGGCCACCTCGGCCTTGCCCTGCGCGATCGCCGCGACGATGCGCTCGTGATCGGCGCACGACTGGCGTGCATCGTGCGTCGACTGGTAGAGCGAAGCCACCAGCGTCGTGCGCGCGGTCAGGTCGCGCAGCAGGTTGCAGAGCACGCCGTGCCCCAGGCACTCGGCCAGGCAGACGTGGAAATCCGCGAGCAGGAACGTGCGGGTCGCGACATCGGCGCCCTCGACCGCCTGCTTCTCCTCGCGCACGTGATCGCGCAGGCGCCGCACGACCGCCTGCAGCGGCCGCCCGGCGTCGTGCACCAGGCCGGATTCGCGCAGCATGCCCGACTCGACCGCGCGCCGCGCCGCGAAGGCATCGCGCGCCTGCTCGATCGACGGCTCGACGACGAACCAGCCCTTGCGCGAGCGCACGTCGACGAAACCGCGCGCCTGCAGCTGCATCAGCGCCTCGCGCACCAGCGTGCGGCTGACGTCGAACATGTCGGCAAGCTCCTGCTCGCCCAGCCGTTCGCCCGGCTTGAGCTTCTGCGCGAGGATGGACTCGACGACGCGTTGCGCGATTTCGGTTTGCGTGGCCATGGGGTCGCGAGCGTAGCACCCGGCGGGCGTCAGCCTGCGGCGCGCGGGCGCAGCGGGCTGATCGACGGCTCGGGCTGCGCCCCGTCGTCGTCCAGCGCCTCGAGCTCGTCCGCGGCGATCCGGCCGTCCAGCACGTCGTGGGCGCGCTGGCGGTCGATGTCGCCCTCCCAGGCCGCGATCGCGACGGTCGCGACGCAGTTGCCGACCAGGTTGCCGAGCGCGCGCGCGATGCCCATGAACCAGTCCACCGACAGCACCAGCACCAGCCCGATCGCCGGGATCGCGGGGATCGCATGCAAGGTCGCCGCGAGCACGACGATCGCCGAGCCCGGCACGCCGTGCGCGCCCTTGGACGTGACCAGCGAGACCGCGAGGATGGTCAGCAGGTCGGCCATCGAGATCGGCGTGTTGGTCGCCTGCGCGATGAACACCGCCGCGAGCGTGATGTAGATCGAGAACGCATCGAGATTGAACGAGTAGCCGGTGGGGATCACCAGGCCGACCGTCGAATCGCGGATGCCCATGCGGCGCAGCTTGGCCATGATCTGCGGCAGCACGCTGTCCGACGACGTGGTCGCGAACACGACCGCGAGCTCCTCGCGCAGGTAGCGCAACAGCTTCCAGATGCTGAAGCCGGCCACGCGCATGATCAGCCCCAGCACGACGAACACGAAGATCAGCACCGCGCCGTAGAACAGCACGACCAGCATGCCGAGCTGCTTCAGCGAGCCCACGCCGTACTTGCCGACCGTGAATGCGATCGCGCCCAGCACACCCAGCGGCGCGAGCCTGATCAGGATGCCCATGACCTTGAACAGCACGTGCGACAACTCGTCGATGAAGCCGGTCACGCGCTCGGCGCGCCGGCCCAACAGGCTCAGCGCGCAGCCGAAGAGCACCGCGAACAGCAGCACCTGCAGCACGTCGCCCTTCGCGAAGGCGTCGACGACCGTCGTCGGGATCAGCTTCATCAGGAACTCGACCGTGCCGCCGCCGGTGAGCTTGCTCGCGTTGTCGGCGTAGCTGCCCATCGCGGCCGCGTCGAGCTGGCGCGGGTCGACGTTCATCCCCGCGCCGGGCTGGAACACGAACGCGAGCAGCAGGCCCAGCGCCAGCGCGACCGAGGTCACGACCTCGAAGTAGACCAGCGATTTCACGCCGACCCGGCCGACGCGCTTGAGGTCGCCGGCGCCGGCGATGCCGTGCACCACCACGCAGAACACCAGCACCGGGATGATCATCTTGATCAGCTTGATGAAGCCGTCGCCCAGCGGCTTGAGCTGGACAGCCAGCGCCGGGGCGAGCAGCCCCAGCAGGACGCCGACGGCCAGTGCCAGCACGACCTGGCCGAACAGCGAGCGGAGGAAACGAGGCATGGAACTCTCCTGCGTCTGATTCATGGACCACAAGCTTTGTATACAAAGCTGGATGACAAGAATGTAGGCAAGATTCGGCACAGCGAAGTTGGGGATTTCCCGCGAGCCGCGGTAGCGTTTCGATACGCCAGCCCCGGGATGGCCCCTGGCTCGGCCGCCGTATGCTCAGCGACCGTTTCTTCATCGCCTGGCACACCCACCATGGACCCACACGCTTCTGCACGCGCCTACCTGCGCAACCCCAGCCTGCGTGGCGACACGATCGCCTTCGTCTGCGACGACGACATCTGGCTCGCGACCACCGCCGGCGGCGTCGCCCGCCGCGTGACGGCCGGGCTGTCCGAGCCCTCGACCCCCTGCCTCTCGCCCGACGGACGCTGGATCGCGTTCATCGGCCGCGACGAGCAGCACGCCGAGGTCTACGTGATGCCCGCGGAAGGCGGGCCGGCGACGCGCCTGACCTGGCTGGGCCCGGACACCATCGTGCGCGGCTGGACGCCAGACGGCCGCATCCTCTTCGTCACGACCTACGGCCAGCCGTTCTTCCGCAACTACCGCGCGTTCACGATCGCGCCCGAAGGGGGCACGCCGGAGCTGCTGCCGTACGGCCAGGTCAATCATCTGTCGTATGGGCCCGGCGAGCGCAAGGTGATAGGCCGCAACACCGCCGATCCGGCACGCTGGAAGCGCTACCGGGGCGGCACCGCCGGGTACCTGTGGATCGATGCGGACGGCAGCGGCACGTTCCGCCGCATGAGCGAGCTGCAGGGCAACATCACGAGCCCGATCTGGCTGGCCGATCGCATCTACCACCTGAGCGACTTCGAAGGCGTCGCGAACCTGTACTCATGCCGACCCGACGGCAGCGACCTGCAGCGCCACACCGAGCACCAGGAGTTCTACGCCCGCCATGCGCAGACCGACGGGCAGCACATCGTCTACCAGTGCGGAGCCGACGTCTGGCTGTTCGACCCGGCCGCGAAGCGCACGCGCCGCATCGAGATCGAGACGCCGGCGCACCGCACGCAGTCGGCCCGCCGGTTCGTGCCGGCGGCCGAACATCTCAACGGCCTGCAGCTGCATCCCCAGGGCCACAGCCTCGCGCTCGAGGCGCGCGGCCAGCTGTTCACGATGGCCCTGTGGGAAGGCGCGGTGCGCCGGCATGGCGACGACGACCCCGCCGCGCCGGCGCAGCCCGCCCGCGGCAACGCGGCAGCGCGCATCCGCCACGGCCAATGGCTGGCCGACGGTGCGCGGCTGGTCGCGGTCAGCGATGCGTCCGGCGAAGAGCGCATCGTCGTGTTCGACGCCGACGGCACGACCCGCACGCTCGCGTGGGACATCGGTCGCGTGACCGAGCTGCGCGCCGCACCCCAGGGCTCGCACGTCGCGATCGCGAATCATCGCAACGAGCTGCTGGTCGGCGACACGGACAGCGGCACGCTCACGACGGTCGACACCAGCGAGTTCGGCCGCTGCGAAGGCCCCGCATGGTCGGCCGACGGCACCTGGCTCGCCTACGGCATCGCGACCAGCCTCCGCCATGTCGCGATCAAGCTGCACCAGCTCGGCAGCGGCACCAGCACGCTGGTCACGCAGCCGGAGTTCCGCGACTACAGCCCGAGCTTCGACACCAGCGGCCAGTACCTGTACTTCCTGTCGCTGCGCACCTTCGATCCGGTCTACGACAGCGTGCACTTCGAGCTCAGCTTCCCGCGCGCCGCGCGGCCGTACCTGATCGCCCTGCGCGCCGGCGGCACGCCACCGTTCGAGCTGGCGCCGAAGGGGCTGAGCGACGAGGCGAAGGACGAGGCCAAGAAAGAAGCCAAGGCCGGCGACGCGGCGGCGCTGCAGGTCGACCTGGCCGGCATCGCGCACCGCGTCGCGCCGTTCCCGGTCGCCGAGAACCGCTTCGGCCGGCTGATCGGCGCGGCCGGCGGCAAGGTCGTCTGGAGCATCCAGCCCATCGTCGGCGCCCATGGCCGCGGCGGCCACACCGACGGCCCGGCCAAGCTCGAGGTGTTCGACTTCGCGAGCGGCAAGGCCGAGCCGCTCGCCGAGAAGGCCGATGCGTTCGAGCTCGCCGCCGACGGTGTCACGCTGGTGCTGCGCGAAGGCCGCAAGCTGCGCGCGATCAGCGTGAACCGCAAGCCCGATGCGGACAAGGATGGCGGCGGCAACGGCGGGCCGTCGCGCAAGAGCGGCTGGATCGACGTCGAGCGGGTCCGCCTGTCGGTCGAGCCGCGCGCCGAGTGGCGGCAGATGCTGCGGGAAGTCTGGCGGCTGCAGCGCGACCAGTTCTGGACCGCCGACATGTCCGGCGTCGACTGGGACGAGGTCTACACGCGGTATGCGCCGCTGGTCGAGCGCGTCTCGACACGTGCCGAGCTCTCCGACCTGGTCTGGGAGATGCAAGGCGAGCTCGGCACCTCGCACGCGTACGAGATGGGCGGCGATCACCGCAAGCCGCCGCAGGTCGCACTCGGCTATCTGGCCGCCGACTGGCGCTGGAACGACGCGGCCAACGGCTACGAGATCACGCGCATCGTGCGCGGCGATACCTGGGACAGCGCGGCCGATTCGCCGCTGAACGCGGTGGGCGCCGAAGCGCAAGTCGGCGATGTCATCGTCGCGGTCAACGGCCAGCGCGTCTCGCCGACGCGGCCGCCGCAGGCGCTGCTGGTGCACCAGGCCAATGCCAAGGTCGAGCTGAGGCTGGCGAGCACCGGCGCCGCGAAGAGCGGCGCCGCGAAGGCGCTGCCGACGCGCAACGTGCTCGTGCGCACGCTCGCCGACGAGGTGCCGGCGCGCTACCGCGAATGGGTCGAGCGCAACCGCGCGTGGGTGCACGAGAAGTCGGCCGGGCGTGTCGGCTACTTCCACCTGCCCGACATGATGGCCGCCGGGTACGCCGAGTTCCACCGCTACTTCATCGCCGAGTGCGACCGCGACGGGCTGATCGTCGACGTGCGCTACAACCGCGGCGGCCACGTCTCGCAGCTGCTGCTCGAGAAGGTCGCGCGTCGGCGCATCGGCTACGACTTCCAGCGCTGGGGCAAGCCGACGCCGTACCCGGCGGAGTCGGTCGCCGGCCCGGTGGTCGCGCTGACCAACGAACACGCCGGTTCGGACGGCGACATCTTCTCGCACAGCTTCAAGCTGATGGGGCTGGGCACGCTGGTCGGCACGCGCACCTGGGGCGGCGTGATCGGCATCTGGCCGCGCCACAAGCTGGTCGACGGCAGCGAGACGACACAGCCCGAGTTCTCGTTCTGGTTCCGCGATGTCGGCTGGGGCGTGGAGAACCACGGCACCGATCCGCAGATCGAGGTCGACAACGCGCCGCACGACCACGCCGCGGGCCATGACCGCCAGCTCGAGACCGCGCTCGCGACCGTGTTGAAGCAGATCGAGGAGCGCAGCCGCGAGCCACGCCCGAGCTTCGAGCCGCGCCCGAAGCTCGCGCGGCCGGCTTGGCCGAAGCGGGGGTAGCTCGGTCCTTCGGCGACTCCATCGGGGCAAGGCCCTTCGATACCTCAGGGCGAACGGAGGTGCGCTGACCCGTTCGGGCCCTTCGATACCTCAGGGCGGACGGAGGTGAGGTGACCCGTTCGGGCTGAGGTATCGAAGCCCCTGCCACGAGCCCTTCGATACCTCAGGGCGAACGGAGGTGAGGTCCCCGTTCGGGCTGAGGTATCGAAGCCCTGCCACGAGCCCTTCGATACCTCAGGGCGAACGGAGGTAAGGTGACCCGTTCGGGCTGAGGTATCGAAGCCCTGCCACGCGCGGGGCGAACGGCGCGGGCTACGCCGCTCCCACCGCCTCGAGCTGCCCGCGCAGTTGCGCCACATCGCGCAGCGGCGGCGCCCCGTAGTAGCGGCTGTACTCGCGGCTGAACTGCGACGCGCTTTCGTAGCCGACGCGGCGCGCGGCGCTGGCAGCGTCGAGCAGCTCGGCCAGCATCAGGCGGCGCGCCTCGTGCAGCCGCAGCTGCTTCTGGTACTGCAGCGGGCTCATCGCGGTGACCGCCTTGAAGTGGTGGTGCAGCGAGGACGCGCTCATGTGCAGCGAGCTCGCGAGCTCGTCGATGCGCAGGCCTTCCGCGAAGTGCTGCTTGAGCCAGTCGATCGCGCGGGCGATCTGCCGCGCCGGGCCGACGTTCGCGGCGATGCGGCGCAGGCGCGCGCCCTGCTCGCCGGTCAGCAGCCGGTACAGGATCTCGCGTTCGATCAGCGGCGCGAGCACCGCGATGTCGTGCGGGGTCTCGAGCAAGCGGGTCAGGCGCAGCACCGCGTCGAGCAGCGGCTCGCTGACCAGGTTGGTCGCCATGCCGCGCGGCGGCGCGGCCGGCGGCGCGGTGTCGGGCACGCCGTTGTCGGCGATCAGCTCGGCGATGCGATGCGCATCCAGCGCGAGCGCGAAGCACAGGTACGGCTGCTCGGAGCTCGCGCGCACGACCTGACCGACGCACGGCAGGTCGACCGAGGTCAGCAGGCAATGCGCCTCGTCGTAGTAGTACGCCTCGTCGCCGAGCAGCGCGCGTTTCGCGCCCTGCGCGACGACGATCAGCGCCGGCTTGTACATGCCGCGCGACGGCTCGGTCGGCGCCGAGGCCCGGTACAGCGACAAGCCTTCGATCGCGGTCTCGTGCGGCCCATCGTTCGGCGCGCAGCGCACGATCGTCGCGGCCAGCTCGCGGCGCAATGCCGCGATCGCCGCGCCGTTATCGTCGGGATGGCTGCTGTCGCCTCCGAGTTCGATCACATCACCCATCAAGCCATTCCTTCGACCTTGTCACCAAACGGAAGGCGCCGGATGCGCTTGCCCGTCGCGTTGTAGATCGCGTTCGCGAGCGCCGGCGCGATCGGCGGCACGCCCGGCTCGCCGACGCCGGTCGGCTTCTCGTTCGACGCGACGATGTGCACCTCGACCGCCGGCATCTCGTTGATGCGCAGCACCGGGTAGTCGTTGAAGTTGCCCTGCTCGACGCGGCCTTCCTTCAGCGTGATCGCGCCGTGCAGCGCCGCGGCGAGGCCGAAGCCGATGCCGCCTTCCATCTGCGCCTTGATCACGTCGGGATTGACGGCCACGCCGCAGTCGACCGCGCACACCACACGGTCGACCTTGAAGCTGCCGTCGGCCTTGACCGTGATCTCGGCAACCTGCGCGACGAAGGTGTTGAACGACTCGTGCACCGCGACGCCACGGCCGCGCCTGTCGCCCGCCGCCTTGGCCTTCGCGAGCGGCTTGTCCCAGCCCGCCTTCTCGGCCGCGAGCTTCAGCACGCCGAGGTGGCGCGGGTGCTTCGCGAGCATCGCCGTGCGATACGCGACCGGGTCCTGCTTGGCCAACGCCGCGGCCTCGTCGATCAGCCCTTCGGCCGAGAACGCGGTGTGCGTGTGGCCGACCGATCGGAACCACTGGACCGGCACGCCCACATCCTTCGGCGTGTAGGTCTCGACCTGGAAGTTCGGCACGTCGTACGGCAGATCGGCCTGGCCTTCGGTGGACGTGAAATCGATGCCGTCCTTCAGGAAGGCCGCGAACGGCGAATCGCCCAGTATCGACTGGCCGACCAGCCGCACATGCCAGGCCGAGATCCGGCCCTGTGCATCGAGCGCGACGCGCGCGCGGTGCAGGTTCAGCGGCCGGTACCAGCCGCCGCGCGTGTCGTCCTCGCGGGTCCAGACCATCTTGATCGGCGCTTTGGTGCCGGCCGCGCGCGCAGCCTTCGCAATCGAGACCGCCTCGAGCACGTAGTCGGCCTGCGGGTTCGCGCGCCGGCCGAAACTGCCGCCGGCGTAGAGCTGGGTGATCGAGACCTTCTCGGGCGCGATGCCCAGCAGCTTCGCGATCGCGGCCTGATCGACGGTCTGGAACTGCTCGCCGTTCCAGATCGTGCAGGTGTCGTCGCCGAGCTCGACCAGGCAGTTCAGCGGCTCCATCGGGGCATGCGCGAGGTACGGCACCTCGTACTCGGCCTCGATCAGCCGGGCCGGCTGCGCGAGCGCCGCGGCGATGTCGCCGCGCTTGCCCGCGACCGTGCCGGGCTGCTTGGCCGCCTCGCGGTACTGCGCGAGGATCTCGTCGGAGCCGCGCGCGTAGGCCTTGCTCTCGTCCCACTCGACCGTCAGCGCATCGCGGCCCTGCTTCGCGGCCCAGGTGTTGGTCGCGAGCACCGCGACGCCGGCAAAGCTGTGCGCGGTGCCGGCGAACTGCACGACGCCGACGACGCCCGGCACGGCCTTGGCCTTGCTGGCATCGAAGCTCTTCACGGTCGCGCCGAAACGGGTCGGGTGCGCCGGCACCGCAACCAGCATGCCGGGGCGCTTGATGTCCTGCGTGAAGACCGCGGTGCCGTTGGTCTTCGCGACGCCATCGACACGGCGCAGCGCCGCCTTGCCGATCAGCTTGAAGTCCTTCGCGGACTTCAGCGTCACACTGGCCGGCACCGGCTGCGCCGCGGCGGCCGCGGCGAGCTGGCCGAAATGCGCCTGGCGCTTGCTCCTCGGGTGCGACACGACGCCGTTCGCCACCGTGATCTCGCCGGCCGGCACCTTCCACTGCGCGGCCGCCGCGCCGACCAGCATCGCCCTCGCCGCGGCCCCGGCCTGGCGCATCTGGTCGAACGAGTTGGCGATCGCGTTGCTGCCGCCGGTGCCTTGCATGCCCATCAGCAGGTTCATGTACAGCTTCGTGTCGGCCGGCGCGCCGATCACGCGCACCTTGCTCCAGTCGGCATCGAGCTCGTCGGCGATCAGCGTCGCCAGGCCGGTGTAGACGCCCTGCCCCATCTCCAGGTGCTTCGAGAGCACGGTGACGGTGCCGTCGGTCGCGATCTGGATGAATGCGTTCGGCGTGATCGGAACCTTGGGCTGGGGCGGTGCTTCGTCGGCCGCGACCGCGTTCTCGACGAACAGCGGCGCGAGCTGCACCGCGAGTGCCAGCCCGCCGCTGGTCTGCAGGAAGCGGCGCCGGCTGACGTTGCGGATCGTCGCGTGCTGCGGCGGTGCTTCGGCGCTGTCGGCCGCGCCGCGGCGCAGTGCCTTCAGCGACGGCTGGGCCGCGGTACCCTGGGGGTCGAGGATCGTGAAGTTCATCGTGTGCGCTCCGTCTCTCAGGCCAGCGTCTTCGCGGCGTCGTGGATCGCCGCGCGGATGCGCACGTAGGTCGCACAGCGGCAGATGTTGCCGCTCATCGCCGCATCGATGTCGGCGTCGGTCGGCTTCGGGTTCTGCGCCAGCAGCGCGGTCGCCGACATGATCTGGCCCGACTGGCAGTAGCCGCACTGCGCGACGTCGAGCTTGCGCCACGAGGCTTGCACCGCGCGGCCGACCTTGTCGTTCGCGAGTTGGCCCACCGCCTCGATCGTCGTGATCTTCTTGCCGGCGACCGAGCCGACCGGGGTGATGCACGAGCGAGTCGCCGCGCCGTCCACATGCACCGTGCAGGCGCCGCACAACGCCATGCCGCAGCCGAATTTCGTGCCGGTGAGGTTGGCGACATCGCGCAACGCCCACAGCAGCGGCATCTCCTCGGGGGCATCGAGTTGAACGCCCTTGCCATTCACATTCAGATTCACCATGGATCCCGTGCTCCTGTCGAGAGGGACACGAGACTACGGCGCGATACCTTGCCGGGCAATGCCGATTCCTGCTGCATTCTTGCCCGATCCTGCAAGGTCAGTAGGGTCAGTTGACGCGCGTGGATTTCCCGCTACGGTTCGGG
>DATEFR010000064.1:0-4095 GCA_035280545.1 Burkholderiaceae bacterium
CATGCCGACGGGCGGCTGGAGATCATCGACTGGGCCGAGCAGATGCGGCAACCGCAGGCGGTCGGAACCGCATCGTCGGAGGTCGCGCTGCGGCCGGTCGCGACATCGACTGTCACGGATTTGTCGTAAAACCTTCATAAACTTGCGCGATGAACGATGCGGCCGTCACGCGCACGCTGGGCATGCCAGCGCTCCTCAACCGTGAACGCGCGATCCTCGAGTTCAACCGCCGCGTGCTCGCGCAAGCACGCCGCCCCGACGTGCCGCTGCTCGAGCGGCTGCGCTACGTCTGCATCGTGTCGTCCAATCTCGACGAGTTCTTCGAGGTGCGTTTTGCCGACTACATCGAGGCGGCGCGGCGCCCCGGTGCGGGTGTCTCGAACCGCGACCTGGAATCGGTCGCGGCCGACGCGCACGAGCTGATCGACGAGCAGTACGCGCTGTTCAACGACGAGGTGATGCCGCAGCTCGCGCGCGAAGGCATCGTGATCCTGACCCACACCGAGCGCGACGAAGCGCAGCGCCGCTGGGTCGACGGCTTCTTCCAGAAGCAGGTGCGGCCGCTGCTGGTGCCGGTCGGGCTGGATCCGTCGCACCCGTTCCCGCAGGTCGCGAACAAGTCGCTGAACTTCATCGTGCGGCTCGCCGGCGAGGATGCGTTCGGCCGCGCCAACACGATCGCGATCGTCAAGGTGCCTCGGGTGCTGCCTCGCGTGATCAAGCTGCCCGCCGCGCTCGCCGGCGTCGATCCGGCGGGCCGGCCGCGCCAGGCTTTCGTGATGCTGACCAGCGTGATCCGGGCGCACCTGGCGGAGCTGTTCTCCGGGCGCGAGGTCGAGGCCTTCTCGCAGTTCCGCGTGACCCGCGATTCGGACCTGGAGATCGACAGCGACGACGTGACCAACCTGCGCCAGGCGCTGCGCTCGGGTCTGACGACGCGCCACTTCGGCCAGGCGATCCGGCTCGAGGTGGTCAAGACCTGCCCCGAAGAGCTCGCGGCCTTCCTGCTGCACCAGTTCGGGCTGCCGCAGGCCGCGTTGTACCGGGTCAACGGGCCGGTCAACCTGGTGCGGCTGAACCAGCTGATCGACCAGGCCGAAGATCCGGCCGACGGGCCGGACGGATTCGGCCGCACGCCGCTGCGTTTCCCGCCGTACGAGCCGGCCTGGCCGCATGGCCGGCTGCCGCGCGAGGGTTCGATGTTCGAGCGGCTCGCCGAGAGCGACGTGCTGCTGCACCATCCGTTCGAGTCGTTCGAGCCGGTCGTCGCGTTCCTGCGCGAGGCCGTGCACGACCCCGACGTGCTCGCGATCAAGCAGACCATCTACCGCACCGGCAGCGAGTCGCCGCTGATGGACCTGCTGCTCGAGGCGGCGCAGCGCGGCAAGGAGGTGATGGTCGTCGTCGAGCTGAAGGCGCGTTTCGACGAGGAAGCCAACATCAACTGGGCCGAGCGGCTCGAGGCGGTCGGCGTGCAGGTGGTGTACGGCATCGTCGGGCTGAAGACGCACGCGAAGCTGCTGCTGATCACGCGCCGCGAGGGCACGCAGGCGCGCCCGGTGCTGCGCCGCTATGCACACCTGTCGACCGGCAACTACAACCCCAAGACCGCGCGGCTGTACACCGACGTCGGCTACCTGACCGCCGACCCGGTGATGACGGCCGATGCCGATGCGGTGTTCCAGCAGCTCGCGAGTCTGGGTCGCATGAAGCCGCCGCGCGTGCTGCTGCAGGCGCCGTTCACGCTGCACAAGCAGATGCTCGCGCACGTCGCGCGGGTCGAGCAGGCCGCGCTCGCGGGGCGGCGCGCCCGCATCGTCGCGAAGGTCAATGCGCTGACCGACGTGCCGCTGATCCACGCGCTGATCGAGGCCGGCCGGGCCGGCGCGACGATAGACCTGATCGTGCGCGGCGCCTGCATGCTGCCGCCGGGCATCGTCGGCGTGACCGACCGGATCCGCGTGCGCTCGATCATCGGGCGCTTTCTCGAGCACTCGCGCGTGTTGTACTTCGCGTGGGGCGACGGCGCCGACGACGAGGCGCTGTTCCTCTCCAGCGCCGACTGGATGGGCCGCAACATGTTCGGGCGCATCGAGATCGCGTGGCCGGTGCGCGACGCCGCGATGCGCCAGCGCGTGATCGACGAATGCCTGGTGCCGTACCTGCACGACGAGCAGGACGCGTGGGGGCTGCGCCTGGACGGCACCTACCAGCGCCTCGGCACCGAAGGGCCGAGTGCCCAGCGTGCCTTGATGCAGCGTTTCGCGAAGACCCCGGCGTGACCGGCAACGACGAGGGCGAATCGAGATGGACTTGATCCTGTGGCGCCACGCCGAAGCCTTCGAGCTGCAGAACGGCTCGGGCGACGATCTCGAGCGCGCGCTGACGCCCAAGGGCGAACGCCAGGCGCAGCGCATGGCCGAGTGGCTGAACCAGCGGCTCGCGCACTCGACGCGCATCCTCGCCAGTCCGGCGGTGCGCTGCCAGCAGACCGTCAAGGCACTGGGCCGCAAGTTCAAGACCGCGCCCGAGCTCGCGCCCGACGGCAATGGCGAAGCGCTGCTCAAGGCGGCGCGCTGGCCCGATGCGAGCGAGCCGGTGCTGGTGGTCGGGCATCAGCCGACCCTGGGGCTGGTCGCCGCGTACCTGCTCGCCGGAACGCCGCAGCCTTGGACGATCAAAAAAGGCGCGGCGTGGTGGATCCGCAGCCGCAACCGCGAGGATCACGCGCAGGTGGTGCTGCAGGCGGTGCAGTCGCCCGATTGCCTGTAGGCGCTTCATGTCGTCACTTCAGTCGCACGCAACAGTGGCAGACTGGCGGTGAGGTGATCGAGGAGGGGTCGAATGGAGCGTTTGCACCATGGCCACTTCCCAACCTGATCTGAAAGCCGGCGTTGCGATCGCCGATCTGGCCGACGGTGGCATGCTCGCCGGCCAAGTCGACGGTGAAGACGCTTTGCTCCTGCGTCGGGGCGACCAGCTCTATGCGCTGGGCGCGTTGTGCACGCACTACCACGCGAATCTGGCCGACGGCTTGCTGACCGGTACGACGCTGCACTGCCCGATGCACCATTCGCGCTTCGACGTGCGCAGCGGCGAAGCGCTGTGTGCCCCGGCATTGGATGCGCTGCCGTGCTGGCGGGTCGAACGCGTCGGCGAGCGGGCGTTCGTACGCGAACGCATCGTCGCGATGCCGCCGTCGCGGCGATCGCCGGAGGCCTCGCTGCGCAACGCCGTCATCGTCGGAGGCGGTGCCGCGGCGCTGGCGGGAGCCGAGATGCTGCGCCGCCACGGCTACGACGGCGCGTTGACGATCGTGAGCGCCGATGCGGATCCGCCGGTCGATCGTCCCAACCTCTCGAAGGACTTCCTCGCCGGCAACGCGCCCGACGATTGGATGCCGCTGCGCGCGCCGGACTGGTACGCGCAGCAGCGTATCGACCTGCGCCTGAACACGCGCGTGGACGCGCTCGATACGCGCCAGCATCAACTGCGGCTGGAGGGCGGCGCGACGCTGGACTACGGTGCCTTGCTGTTGGCGACCGGGGCCGATCCGGTGGAGTTGCCGGTGCCGGGCGCGGCGCCCGGACAGGTGCTGAGCCTGCGCAGCTTCGCCGACAGCCGCGCGATCGTCGCGCGGCTGGGCTCGGCGAAATCGGCGCTGGTGATCGGTGCCAGCTTCATCGGCCTCGAGGTGGCTGCGTCACTGCGCGGTCGCGGCCTCGAGGTCCATGTGGTCGCGCCGGATGCCGTGCCGATGCTGCGGGCACTCGGGCCCGAGCTCGGCCGCTTCGTGCAGAGTCTGCACGAGGCCCGGGGCGTGGTCTTCCATCTGGGCACGACGCTCGCGCGTCTGGAGGGCACCCGTGCCACGCTGGCCGACGGCAGCGCGCTGGCCGCCGACCTCGTGGTGGCCGGCGTCGGCGTGCGGCCCCGCATCGCGCTCGCCGAGCAGGCCGGCTTGAGCATAGACCGCGGGATCGTCGTCGACGAGTTCCTGCAGACCAGCGAGCCCGGCATCTACGCCGCGGGCGACATCGCGCGCTGGCCGGACCCGCACAGCGGCGAGCGGATCCGCGTCGAGCACTGGGTCGT
>DATEFR010000065.1:0-2549 GCA_035280545.1 Burkholderiaceae bacterium
CGGGCTGCGCTTCGTGCGCCAGGAGCCTCAGCTCGGCACCGGCCACGCGGTGCAGCAAGCCGCGCCCGAGCTGCAGGATGACGGCACGACGCTGATCCTGAACGGCGACGTCCCGCTGATCGAGGCCGCCACCGCGCAGGCACTGGTCGACGCCTGCGGCGGCACCCGGCTCGCGCTGCTGACCATCGCGCTGGCCGACCCGACCGGCTACGGCCGCATCGTGCGCGGCGACCCGGCCGGCCGCGACGCGACCGAAGGCGGCCGCGTGCGCGGCATCGTCGAGCACAAGGATGCGACGCCGTCGCAACGCGCGATCCGCGAGGTCTACACCGGCATGATGGCCGCGCCGACCGCGCAGCTCAGGCGCTGGCTCGCGCAGCTCTCCAACGACAACGCGCAGCGCGAGTACTACCTGACCGACGTGGTCGCGCTGGCGATCGCCGACGGCGTGCCGGTCGTGACCCAGCAGGCCACGAGCGACATCGAGGTGCTGGGCGTCAACAGCCCGCTGCAGCTGGCCGAGCTCGAGCGCCGCGTACAGCGCCGCCAGGCCGAGGCGCTGATGGAAGCCGGCACGCGGCTGGCCGACCCGGCGCGCTTCGACCTGCGCGGCGAGCTGGTCTGCGGCGAGGATGTCGAGATCGACGTCGGCTGCGTGTTCGAAGGCCGGGTCGAACTCGGCACGAACGTGCGCATCGGTGCGCACTGCGTGATCCGCAATGCGACGATCGCGGCGAACGCGGTGATCCACCCGTTCACGCACATCGAGGGCGATGCGGGCCTGGCCGAGCAGCGCGTCAGCGTCGGCGCGGGCGCGCTGATCGGCCCGTTCGCGCGGCTGCGCCCGGGCGCGCAGCTGGGCGACGAGGTCCACATCGGCAACTTCGTCGAGGTCAAGAACTCGACGCTGGCGCGCGGCGCGAAGGCCAACCACCTCGCGTATCTCGGCGACGCGACGGTCGGCGAGCGCGTCAACTACGGCGCCGGCAGCATCACGGCGAACTACGACGGCGCGAACAAGCACCGCAGCGTGATCGGCAACGACGTGCACGTCGGCAGCAACTGCGTGCTGATCGCGCCGATCACGGTCGGCGACGGCGCGACGATAGGCGGCGGCTCGACGATCGCGAAGTCCGCCCCGGCCGGTCAGCTGACGGTCGCGCGGGCGAAGCAGGTGTCGCTGGCCGGCTGGAAGCGGCCGGTCAAGATCAAGAAATAACGGGATCGGTGCGCGGGCCGAGCGCCGGGCCGCCCCAAGCCGGCCCGCTCCCCCTCGGGGGGTCGATTGGCGTACTCGCCAATCGGGGGGCTGACATGACCCAGGCCTCGAATTCGGCACGCGGCAGCGGCGGGGCGATCAGCAGCCCCTGCAGCTCGTCGCAGCCCTGCGCGGCGAGGAAATCGCGCTGCGCGCGGGTCTCGACGCCCTCGGCCATCACGGTGATCCCGAGGCTGCGGCCCATCTGGATGATCGCGCGCGTGATCGCGGCCGAGTCACGGTTGTCGGGCAGGTCGTGCACGAACGAACGGTCGATCTTGACCTTGTCGATCGGCAGCTCCTTCAGATGGCCCAGCGACGAATAGCCGGTGCCGAAGTCGTCGACCGAGATCCGCAGCCCCATCTGCTTCAGGTGCGCGAGGCGGGTCTTCACCTGGTCCAGGTCTTCCATCAACATGCGCTCGGTCAGCTCGAGCTCGAGCAGGCCGTGGCCGATGCCCCCGGGCGGCAGCACCTGCGCGACCGCATCGACGAAGCCCATCGCCTGGAACTGCACGTTGGACAGGTTCACCGCGATCGGCGCCGAACCGGGATCGATCAGCCCCATCTGCTGCCAGCGCAGCGCGCAGCGCGCCGCTTCGGCGAGCACCCACTGGCCGATCGGGTACATCAGCTGGCGCTGCTCGGCCACCGCGATGAACGCGTCGGCACCCAGCAGCCCGCGCGTCGGATGGTTCCAGCGGATCAGCGCCTCGGCGCCGACCAGGCGGCCGTCGTGCGCGCGCACCTGGGGCTGGAAGTGCAGCTCGAACTCGCCGCGCTCGATCGCCTGCGCAAGCTCGCCTTCCATCACCAAGTCGTCGTACGCGGTGGTCGCCATGCCGTGCTCGAAGAACTGGTAGTTCGCGCGGCCGCGCGCCTTCGCGCGGTACATCGCCGAGTCGGCATGCTTGACCAGCTCCTCGGCGGTCTGGCCGTCGCCGGGGTACAGCGCGATGCCGATCGACGGCGTCACCGAGATCGGCCGGCCGTCGGCCGCGACCGCGCTGCCGATCGAGGCGAGCAGCTTCGCGGCCACCTCCTCGGCATCGGCCGCATGCTGCGTGCCGCCGGCCAGGCCGGACAGCAGCACCATGAACTCGTCGCCGCCGAAGCGCGCGACGATGTCGGTCGCGCGCAGGCTCGCGGTGATGCGCGCGGCGACGGTGCGCAGCAGCGCATCGCCGACCAGGTGGCCCAACGAGTCGTTGACGCGCTTGAAGTGGTCGAGGTCGATGAACAGCAGCGCCAGGCGCGACTCGACGACCGGCGAGCCGACCAGCGAATGCTC
>DATEFR010000066.1:0-45491 GCA_035280545.1 Burkholderiaceae bacterium
TGATCGGGCAATCGCCGCTGGCCCCCGGCCCGTGCTGGCCGGCATGGTTGCCGGACCCGGTCTGCTTTGCGAGATGCAGGCGCGAGACGACCGTGCTGAGCATGCCCTCGGAGGCCAAGGCGCTGGAGCCGACCGCGCTGACTTCGACATGACAGTGATCGAACGGCGCCGAGCGGGTCTGCGCTTCCAGGACGACGACTCCCGACTCGACGAGATCGATGAGGCCGAGCAGCATGCGGTGCAGGCTGCGGCGCACCGCGATGGCCTCGCCCGCGATGATCGCGAGCGGGCCACGGTAGTCGAAGGCGAACCGGAGATTTCGGCCCCTCGCGCGGCGAGCCAACTGCCGTGTGGCAACGGTAAAGAGTTCCGCAAAGTCGAATGCGGAACCGTCGTGCTCTCCCCCCAAGTGCGCTCCCTCTTCGTTGATGCCCGAGCGGCTCGCACTCGGTCAACGTGAAGAGTGCCAACATATGCTCCGGCGCGCACCCGGGAATCAGGATCGGGTCGACCCGGGGAATCCCCGGGTCGACCCACGCTGTACGCGCAGCTTGACAGCCAGGCAGCCGGTGGACGGGCTTGCTCAGACTTGGTGTGCCGCGACGATTCGGCGCTCCGCGACCAGGAAGGCATCGGCCACCAACTGGAATGGCCGCCAGTCGACCTCCGACTTGCCGGCTGCGCACAACTCGGCGAAGCGCGCGTACAGCCGAGGGTATTCGCCCGCCAACGCCTCGTCGGACCCGTGCGGCCGGCCGTCGATCTCCAACGCGCCGCCGCCGCGCGAGAGGCGCAGGCGGCCGGAGGTCGTGACGAGCTCGATGTCCCAGGTCTGTTCGCCCTTCTGGCGAAAGTCGAATTCCGCGTTCACCGTGACGCCGGCTTGCGTGCGCAGGGCCAGGCGGGCGGCGATGGGAGCCTGCTGGTTCTGCGGGAACTCGAGAACGGCCGCGTGCACGAAGGCTTCCTCGGCCAGCACCTCGGTCAGCACCGACAACGCATTGATGCCGGGGTCGAAGACGCCCAGGCCACCGGGCTCCCAGATCCATTGCTGGCCGGGGTGCCAGTGATGCACATCTTCCTTCCAGGTGATGGTGCCGGCGGTGAGGGTGCGCCCGCGCAGCCAATCGCGCGCCGCGCCCACGCCTGCGGCGAAGCGCGAGTGCCATGTCTGGAACAGCGTGCGGCCATGGCGCGCCGCCTCGGATTGCAGCAGGGCGATTTGTCTCGTCGTCGCGGCGGGCGGCTTCTCGAGCATGACGTGCTTGCCTGCCCGCAGCGCGGCAAGGGCGGCCTCGAAGTGCGCCTGGGGCGGCGTGCAGATGGAGATGGCATCGAGCTGCGGCACCGCGGCCAGCAAGGTCTCGACGTCGGCGAAGTTCGCCACGCCCTCCACGCGCGCATGGCGACTGGCACAGGCGACGAGTTCGAAGCGCGGGTCGGCAGCGAGCGCCGGAATATGTTGATCGCGGGCGATCTTGCCGATACCGACCAGGGCCAACTTCAGTGCCATGCTTTCCTCGGGGGTGGCGTCGCATCGATCGATGCGCGACGATGGTTGCATCGTTCGACGAGCGGTTACCCGTCGACACTTCATCTTAACCGGCGCACCTTCGGCAATCTCCTCAGTGCTGCGCTGGCCTTCGCTTCGGGGGTTGCGGCCACCGCGCATAGGTCCAAAATTCAATCACGGAGTCGCCCATGGGACACGTGAAGGCCACGATCGAGGATGTGCGAACGCATCGCGCTGCACCCTCCTCGTCAACGGAGAAACCCACTCCGAACTGGCACGTGTGGTCGGAGCAGCCGGCGCAGTTCACGGCGCGCCACATTTGCCCGATCCGGCACAACTTCCACCAGCATCCGCTTCTGCAGTTGCCTCAGTTGGCGCAACTGGCCAAGACATTGATGCCGCTGGGCCAGTGCCGCTTCATGACCCCGGGTGCAACGCAGTCGTCGGCCCTGGGCGACGTGCTTCACAGCGCCAGCCCCGACGGCCGCGGCATCGACGAGGTGTTCGCGCACCTCGACGAGCCCGGCTCCTGGATCGCGCTGTACAACGTGGAAGCCGAGCCGCGCTACGCGGCATTGCTCGCCGAGATCCTGGGTTCGGCCCGTCCGTTGCTCGAACGCACGCAGCCCGGCATCTTCAAGGTCAGCGGCTACGTCTTCATCTCGGCACCACCGTCTGTCACACCGTTTCACATCGATCGTGAGAACAACTTCTGGTTGCAGTTGATGGGACGCAAGACGATCAACGTGTGGGACCACACCGACCGCGATGTCGTGTCGGCACGGGCCGTCGAGAACTTCATTTTGTTCAACTCGCTGGATGACGTGAAGCTCAAGGACGAGCTGCGCTCGCGCAGCCAGGCGTTCCACGCAGGGCCGGGCGACGGCGTGTATTTCCCGAGCACGTCCCCGCACATGACACGTTCGGAGCGCGATTGGGTGCGTCCCGGCGACGGGGTGAGCGCCTCCATGGGCGTGGTCTTCTATACCCGCGAAACTCGACGCAGTGCACGCGTTTACCAGCTCAACCACTATCTTCGGCGCGCGGGCCTCATGCCGCGCCCTCCCGGCCAGTCGCGCTGGCTCGACGAGCTGAAAGCACCGCTGGGCTACGTGCTGGCCCAGGCGCGCAGGCGGCTGCATCATGTCGCCTACACGCCTCCCGGCCTCGAGTGACGCGTGTGGTTGTCGGGGCTCCGAGGCCGTGACTAGCCACTGAGGACGCAGTCGCAGCATGGCGCCTAACCTCGCCGGAATCGCCAAGTCCGCCGTTCGACACGTCGTCCCCCGGCCCATCCTCCAGGCGCGCTACGAGCGCTACTTCTTCCGCACGACCGAGTGGAAGAACCTGCATCTGGGCGTGTTCGAGTCGTTCGAGGAGGCTGACGCGTTCGCCGCCTGCCGCGGCGTGCAACCGCACTTCGGGCTTGACCACGAGAAATGGCTGCGAGAGCACCGCGGCCTGAGCACTCACGACTATCCGATGCTTTTCTGGCTGGGCCGCCTCGTGGCCGAAGGGGCGCGCCTCGTCGACCTCGGCGGCAGCGTGGGCGTCGCCTACTACGCGTACAAGGCGGTGCTGCCCCTTCCGCCGACACTGCGCTGGCAGATCTGCGAACTTCCCGAAGTCGTGCCGCTAGGCCAGCGCATCGCGCGGGAGCGAGGCGAGACGGCACTGAGCTTCACCACCGACCCGATGGCCATCGACGGCGCCGCGATCCTGCTCGCGGCCGGCGTCCTCCAGTACGTGCGCTCCACGCTGGCCGAGCTTCTCCAGACTCTGCCGGCACCGCCTCGCCACGTGCTGGTCAACCGGCTGCCCCTGACGACGGATCACAGCAGTTTCGTGACGCTGCAAAACGGCGGCGCGGGCATCCAGTCGTACCGGATCGCCAACGATGCCGAGTTCGTCGAGCAACTGCGGCGTGCGGGCTATCGTGTCGTCGATCGCTGGCGCTGCCTGGAAAACGCGACCCAGATTCCGTTCCACCCGGATCTCACGCTCGACCACTTCAGCGGGTTCTACCTCACGCGCGATTCAGGCTGAGCGGCAGACGCAGGTCACGATGCGTACCGGCGTTCGAGTTCGTCCCATTGGGACTTGCCGACCAGGCGCTGCCGCTCGGCAAAGGGTGCCACCAGGTTCGGATCTTCGTCCACACGCCCCATGTCGTGCAGGGTACGCAACACTCGCTGCATCCCTGCGACAGCACCCTGCAGCGCCGCATTGGCGTACAGCACGAGGCCATAACCGAGGGACTTGAGGTCCTCGGCACCGACGATAGGCGTTTTGCCGCCGATCACCATGTTCATCAGCTGCGGCTTCGCGAGGCGTCTCGGCAGCGCACGCACCTCCTCGGCCGTGGTCACCGCCTCGACGAACAGGATGTCGGCGCCCGCCTCCGCAAAACGCTGCGCGCGCTCGACGGCGGCCTCGAATCCCTGCGTGGCCGCCGCATCGGTGCGTGCCATGATCAACAGGTCAGCGTCGCGGCGAGCATCGACGGCGGCCTTGATCTTCGCGACGGCCTCTTCGATGCCGATCACGTCCTTCCCGGCGAAGTGCCCGCAGCGTTTGGGCGCCACCTGGTCCTCGAGTTGGATGCAGTCGGCGCCGGCGCGCTCGAGCACGCGCACCGTGTGGTGCACGTTCAACGCATTGCCGAAGCCGGTGTCGGCATCGACCAGCAGCGGCAGGCTCACCGCATCGCGGATGCGCGCCGTGTGGTCGGCGATCTCCGCGAGGCCCATGAAGCCCTGGTCGGGCATCGCGAACCACATGTTGGTGACGCCGGCGCCGGTGACATAGATCGCCTCGAAGCCCAGGTCTTCGATCACACGCGCCGACAGTGCATTGAACGCACCCGGAACGACCACGCCCCGCCGTTCTTCGGTGAGTGCCCGCAACTGCTTGCGTGTACTCATCGCTCAGGCCGCGATCTGGTAGAGGTCGACAAACTCGTTCACCGGCATCGCTTCCAGGCGCGCCTGATCGAGGCTGATCTCCAGGATGGCCTTCTGCTGCTTGGCCGGGAACCGCCGCGCGAGATTGGTGCGGAACTTCGCCTCGAGCAGCGGAATGCCGTCGGCGCGCCGTCGCTTGTGTCCGATGGGATATTCGACGATCACCTCGTCGAGCGTCGTGCCGTCGGCGAACGTGACGGTCAGCGCATTGGCGATGCTGCGCTTCTCGGGGTCGTGATAGTCCTGGGTGAACTGCGGATCCTCGACGCAGACGATCTTCTCGCGCAGCGCGTCGATACGCGGATCGGCCGCGACGCCGTCCTCGTAGTCGGCCGCGGTGAGGCGGCCGAACAGCAGCGGCACCGCCACCATGTACTGGATGCAGTGGTCGCGGTCGGCCGGGTTCGCGAGCGGACCCTTCTTGTCGATGATGCGCAGACACGCTTCGTGGGTGCGGATCGTGACGCGGCGGATGTCGGCAGCGTTGCGGCCCGCCTTCGCCAGCCGCTGATGCAATGTCATCGCGGCCTCCACGGCCGTCTGGCTGTGGAACTCGGCCGGGAAGCTGATCTTGAACAGCACATGCTCCATCACGTAGCTGCCGTAGGGACGCTGGAACTTGAACGGCTGGCCCTTGAACGACACATCGTAGAAGCCCCAGGTCTTGGCGCTGAGCACGCTCGGGTAGCCCATCTCGCCGGTCTTCGCCATCAGCGCGAGGCGCACCGCGCGGCTCGTCGCATCGCCGGCGGCCCAGCTCTTGCGGCTACCGGTGTTCGGCGCATGCCGATAGGTGCGCAGGCTCTGGCCATCGACCCAGGCGAGCGACACCGCGTTGATGATCTCGTCGCGCGACAGGCCCAGCAGTTGCGCGACCACGGCGGTGCTCGCCACCTTGACCAGTACCACATGGTCGAGGCCGACCTGGTTGAAGCTGTTCTCCAGCGCGATGCATCCCTGGATCTCGTGTGCCTTGATCATCGCCGTGAGCACGGCCTTCATCGTCAGCGGCGGCTTGCCGGCGGCGAGCGCGGTGCGGCTGAGCCAGTCGGCGGTCGCGAGGATGCCACCGAGGTTGTCGCTCGGATGGCCCCATTCGGCAGCAAGCCATGTGTCGTTGAAATCGAGCCAGCGGATCATCGTGCCGATGTTGAACGCAGCCTGCACGGGGTCGAGCTGGTGCGGGGTGCCGGGCACCTTCGCACCATGGGGCACGACCGTGCCGGGCACGACGGGTCCCAGCAACTTCGTGCACGCTGGGTACTCCAGCGCTTCGAGACCGCAACCCAGGGTGTCGATCAGGCAATGGCGAGCGGTCTCGTAGGCCAGCGCACTCTGGATCGGGTAGTCGATGACGTAGTCGGCGATGTCGACCAGCACGGCGTCGGGTTGCGGGCGAACGTTCGAGATGTGAGCAGACATGGGCAAGGGTCGGAAGGTGAAATTGGAGAGCGGACGGCGACTCTTACGGGCGCCGATCGATCGCGACGAAGGCTCTGTCCTCGGGGCCGGTGTAGTGCGCGCTGGGACGGATGATCTTGTTGTCGATGCGCTGCTCGATCACATGCGCGGCCCAGCCGCTGGTACGCGCGATGACGAACAGCGGCGTGAACATCGCCGTCGGCACGCCCATCATGTGGTAGCTCACGGCGCTGAACCAGTCGAGGTTGGGGAACATCCGCTTCGCGTCCCACATCACGCGCTCGAGCCGCTCGGCGATGTCGAACATGCGTGTCGAGCCCGCCGCCTCGGAGAGTTGCCGGGCCACGCGCTTAATGACCGCGTTGCGCGGATCGCTGATCGTGTAGACCGGGTGGCCGAAGCCGATCACGACCTCCTTGGCCGCGACGCGCCGGCGGATGTCGGCCTCGGCCTCGTCGGGTGACTCGTAGCGCTTCTGTACCTCGAATGCCATCTCGTTCGCGCCGCCATGCTTGGGGCCTCGCAGCGCACCAATGGCGCCGGTGATCGATGAGTAGATGTCGCTGCCCGTCCCGGCCACCACCCGGGCGGCGAACGTCGAAGCATTGAACTCATGCTCGGCGTAGAGGATGAGGGAGACGTGCATGGCACGCTCCCAGAGCTCATCGGGCTTCGCGCCGTGCAGCAGGTGCAGGAAGTGCGAGCCTATCGAATCGTCGTCGGTGTCGACCTCGACTCGTCGACCTTGGGTCGCCCAGTGGTACCAGTACAGCAGCATCGAGCCCAGCGATGCGATGAGGCGGTCGGCGATGTCGCGAGCGCCGGGGATGCTGTGGTCGTCCTTCTCCGGCAGGACGCATCCCAGTGCCGAAACGCCGGTGCGCATCACATCCATGGGATGCGCGCCAGCGGGAAGACGCTCCAAGGCCTCTTTCACGCTGACGGGCAGGCCCCGCAGGGTGCGCAGCTTGCCCTTGTAGGCACGCAGCTCCGCCGCGTTGGGCAGCTTCCCATGGATGAGCAGGTGCGCGACCTCCTCGAACTCGCAGGACTGGGCCAGGTCCTGGATGTCGTAGCCACGATAGTGAAGGTCGTTCCCGGTGCGGCCAACCGTGCACAGGGCCGTGGTCCCGGCGGCGATGCCGGACAGCGCAACCGACTTCTTCGGCGCGCGGACAGTTGTCTCGTTCATGGTGCGGTGAGGTCTGTAGATGAAGCCTGTATTCGCAATCTTCGCTGTCGGCTATGCTGTCGGCAACGACTGAAGTTGTGGGGAATTGCGAACCCTCTGCCCCACGCTTGCAATGTTTGCGAAGATGGAGACGGTGATGCACAAGACCTACATGGGCGTGCGCTTGAAGGTCTTGCGCGAGCAGCGCGGGATGACGCAGGCAGCGCTCGCACAGGCGCTGGATCTCTCGCCCAGCTACCTCAATCAACTCGAGAACAACCAACGGCCTTTGACCGTGCCGGTGCTGCTGCGCCTGCAGGCAAGTCTGGGCGTCGATCTGCAGTTCTTCTCGGAGGACGAGGAGGCACGCCTGCTCGCCGAGGTGCGCGAGGTGGTCGCCGAAGCCGGCGTGCAGGCGCAGATCTCGCTGGCGGAGATGCGGGCAACGGTGGGCCAGGTGCCCTCGATCGCCGGTTTGTTGATCCGGCTGCACCAGCGCTGTCGCACGGCGGAGGAACGCGTGAGCCAACTGGCGGATGGCATCGACAGCGACCGCCAACCCCAATTGCCGGCGGCCGCGCTGCAACCCTACGAAGAGGTGCGCAACTTCTTCTACGAGCGCCACAACCACATGGCCCTGCTCGACGAGCGAGCCGAACTCCTGTTCGAGTCGCTGCGCCAGAGTGCGCCGTCGTCGAATCGCCGCGGGCCGGCGAGCGAGGACTTCCCGTTTGGGAGCCTAGTCGCAAGGCTGGAAGAACATTTGCGCTCGGCGCACGGCGTGGTCACCCTCGCCGCACGCGATGGCAAGGGCAACGGCCACGTGCGTGCCTTCGACCCGTCCAGCCGAACCCTGACGCTCTCTCCCGACCTCGAGCCGGGTCAGCGCGCCTTTCAACTCGCCACTCAACTCGCGCACCTCGAAGCCGCAGACCTGATCGACGAGTTCGCGAGCAAACGAAACTTCGGGACCGACGAGGCGCGCACGCTGGCACGCATCGGCTTTGCCAGCTATTTCGCCGGTGCCTTGTTATTGCCCTACCGCCGTTTTCTCGCAGCGGCCGAGGAGCTGCGGTACGACATCGAGCTTCTCGGGAAGCGCTTTCACGTCAGCTTCGAGACGGTCTGCCATCGCCTGTCGACCATGCAGCGTCCCCACGCGAGTGGCGTCCCCTTCTTCTTCGTGCGCGTGGATCGGGCGGGCAACATCTCCAAGCGGCAATCGGCGACCGACTTCCACTTCTCCCGCACCGGCGGCACCTGTCCGTTGTGGAATGTCTATGAAGCCTTCGAGCGGCCCGGCAAGATATTGACGCAACTCGCGCGCATGCCCGATGGCCGGACTTACCTGTGGGTGGCCCGTTGCATATCCCACGAGCGCGGCGGTTACGGTGCGCCTCGCCGTACGTTCGCCGTGGCGCTGGGCTGCGACGTGAGGCACGCCGACCGCCTTGTCTACGCGCAGGGCCTTGATCTGAGCAATCCTGCCGCCGCAACACCGATCGGCACGGGCTGCAAGGTATGCGACCGCGACGACTGCGCGCAGCGTGCCTTCCCCGCGGTGGGCCGCAGACTGCAAGTCGACGAGAACATTCGTCTGTTTGCGCCGTACGCGAGCGCGAAGCCGTCGAACCCGGCGACACGCACGACGGCGCGCGTCAAGCCGTTCTAGCCGCCTGCACCGGTGCGGCCTTGCCCCGGGCAGGCGCCTTGTTCGCGCGAGCGCGGCTCATCGCGTAGCGCTGAACCGGCCGTTCGCGCGGCAGTGCCGCAACAGCCGAGTCTCCGGCGAGGAAGCGCGTGATGTTGAGCGCGTCCAGCGTGCGCATGGACGTCGCCGGCGAATCCAGCAGGACGAGCAGCACCGTGCGGCCCGCCGCGCGCAGGCGCATGGCCAGGCAGCGCCCGGCTTCGTTCGTGAAGCCGGTCTTGGACAGCAGGATGTCCCATCCCTTCTTTCCGACCAGCTGGTTGGTGTTCTTCAGTCGGGCGACCTTGCCGCCGAGCGCCGCAAAGATGCTGGACTGGCTGGTGATGCGTTCGATGTCAGGGTAGGTGCTCGCCGCGGCCACGATCTTGACCATGTCGGCCGCGCTCGAGCGATTCTGGGGAGACAGGCCGGTCGGCTCTTCGACGTTGGTCTGGGTCAGCTTCAGCACCTCGATCTTCTGCTGAGCCGCCGCCAGGAAGGCGCTCATTCCACCCGGGTAGTTGCGCGCCAGGGCGGACGCCGCGTGGTTGTCGGAGACCAGCAGCGCTCGCTCCAGCAGGTCTGCGCGCGGCAGCGTCGCGCCGACGGGAACGCCGCTGTGCGTGTGCTTGAGCGTGTCGAGGTCGTCGACCGTGACCGTGACCCGCTCCGCGGGGTCCTGCTGCGCATCGAGCACGACCATCGCGGTCAACAGCTTGGTCAACGAGGCCATCGGTGCCTGGTCTTCCGAATTCTTTTGCAGGAGCACTTCACCCGTCGCTTCGTCGACCACCATGACCCGTGATGAATTCAACGGCACGTCGGCCCAGGCGGTGCTCGCGGCGAGCAAGGAGAGGCTTGCCAGCACGGCGTTCAGCAAGCGACGAAGGGTGATGAGGAGCGTGTTCACGACGTGTATATCGACAGGGCCAGCCGACGCTGAACGTTTTACGCGTCCGATTCGTTGTCGCGACCACCAGATTTCAGGGGCTCCCCCGTGAATCAGTGCACGCTGACCGGATCCGGACTCGCGGGGCAGTCTTTGACCTTGAACTCGACGCGTCGGTCTAGCGCATCGCGCATGTCGTCGGTGCCGAGACCGGAGAGGTTCTGGCTCGACCCCATGCCCGAGGCGCTGGTGCGTTGGGCCAATGCCGGCGCCACCGCGTCGAGCCGCTGCTTGATGTATTGCGCCCGCATCAGCGACAGGCGTTCGTTCAGCGGCTCGGGCCCGGTGCGACTGGTGTGCCCGGCGACTTCGAGACAGGCGGTGCGCGCGCTCGCGCGCTGCGACAGCTGCCCCAACCACATCGGGTAGGCACCGCTGATCAGCGGGTCTGGCGTGAACAGCGTCGAGCCCGGGCGGAACAGGAATTTCACCCCGAGCTGCCTTTGGGCCAGGCCGTGCTCGACGATGCGCGCGAAGGCCTGCTGCGCCTCCTCCTTGCGGTTGAGCCTGCTGGCCGCGAGATACAGGCCCTGGTACACGCGCAGCTGGTCGCCGCCGGGCTGGCGCAGCAAGCCCTTGTAGAGATCGAACGCTTCCTCGTAGTCGCCCTTGTTGTAGGCGACGACGGCGTCGTTGATCATCACCGCCGCCATGATGCGGTCGTAATAGGCCGGCTTGATCGGATCGCCGGCACGCGTGCCCTGGCAGGTGGTGATGTAGCCCGTCACCGCCGGGTCCGGTGCCCAGGCCGGCGTGTCGAGGAAGAACGCGGTCGGCGTGAGGTCGACGCCTTCCATCGCGGCACGCGCAAAGCCCTTCGAGACGATCTTGCCGCTGCGCAGATCCAACAGCGCAAGACAGACGCGGTGCCAATCGCGTCCCGGTTTGTTGCTCCCGTCCATGTTGACGGCGGTCAGCGTGCCGATGAACAGCAGCGGGCCGCGCGCCAGCGTCGCGCCGTTGAACGGTTGCAGCTCGAAGTTCGGGTACTGCGACCGGACCAACTCGCCGATGCGCCGCTCCATGGTTTCGGTGGCCGCCGACTGCAGGCCCGAAACGCCGTCCACCAGCGGGTCGATCACCAGCGGCAGCCTGGCGATGCTGCGCGACGAGATCGCCGCTTCGAGATTCGCGCTCTTGAAGAGATTGTTGGCGGCGAACAGAACCGCCTCGTCGAACGGCATGATCGGCGGCGCAGGGGGAGGCGCCGCGGGCGCTGCAGGCGGCGGTGCGGCGACGATCGCGCTGGGCGCCGACGCCGCGGGAGCCATGACCTGCGCGGCGGCGCTCGTCCTGACCGGCGCGATCGGAACGCTACAGCCCGCCAGCCAGACGGTTGCGACCGTCACCATGGCCACCAGGGCCGGTGCGTGAAAAGACATGACGTTGAGTCCTCCTGCACCTGGGTTGCAGGCCGCGCGCGAAAGGTTCATCCGCGCCGCCGAGCGGGGCGCCCTTCGCCAACGCCACGCGTCAGACTTTTGCGAGCTGGGTCAACGCGCGCGTGTCGCCGGCACCGCCGAGATGGACCTGCGTTCCATAGCTCCGATAGCGCTTGTGCAAGGCCATCGCGCGCTCGCGCAAGGCCTCGACATCGTCGATGCTCGGCCCATGCCGGTCCATCGTGTGGATGGCCAGATCCATCAGCTTGGCATTGAGCGTGCTCTCGGCGCGTGTCAGCAGCAGCCTGGCCGCCTCGCCCGGCAGACCCTTCAGCGTATTCGAGACGGCGTCTTCGGCTTCTGCGCAGATGGCCGCATAGGCATCGCGGACGATTTTCGCGAGCGTGGCGTCGTTCTGCAGGGAACGGGTGAGCAGTTCGCAGGTGGTACGTGACACGGCGAAGCGTTGGGCCAGCACGAGCACGTCGTTGTTCAGGCTTTCCAGCCGCAACTCGTCCCGTGTCAGGCGCGTGAGCAAGGCCAGCAGGTTGCACGCGGCCTCGAATTCGAAGCTCGGCTCGCGAGATTCGCTGACCAATTCGCGGGCCAGTGCCACGGCCTGGGGGACGTTGCGCTCGAGCAGGAGCTTCAGCACGCCGATGACGCCCTCGAAGCGCCTCAGCCGGTCGCTGTCGAGTCGGCCGGAACGCGCCGCTGTCATGCTGCGCCAGGATTGAACAAGACCGCGCAGGTCGCCCTTGTCGAACTGGACCAGGGCCAGCAGAACCAGGCCCTGAAGGTCGAAGACCTTGGAGTGCAGGCCGTAGCGGGCGGCCCGCGCGAGCGCCGCGCCGGCCTCCCCTGGATCGCCATAGAAGAACGCCAGCAACCCATGCTTGACGAGGCGCGCAACGCTGCCCGGCGTGAGGGACAACGCTTCGCGCGAGGCGGCGAGTGCCTCGTCGGGCAAGTCTTGATCGAGCAGCACGCGCGCCATGACGTCGTAGGCGTCCGAGTAGCCCGGCTGCTCGCTCAACAGGCTTTCGAGTGAACGTCGAGCCTGGCTCGCACCGCCGCGATCGTATTGCGAGCGGGCGACGCCCAGTCGCGCCCATGGCACGGCACCGATCCCGAGGATCGCATCGAACATGCGCTGCGCCGCGTGCGGCTTGCCCAGGCGCAGCCACAGCTCGGCCCCGATGCGTGCGGCCTGCAACCAGGCTGGCCCGCGGGTTTCGAACCGCGTTTGGCACATCTCGGCCGCCTCGACATACCCTTCCTTCTCGATCAACGCGATAACGCCCTTCAGCGCACGCTTGCGCTGGCGCGCATCGAACAGCCGTTGCCTGAGCGCCTCGGCTGTGTGGGGCTTGATCAGGTAGGCATCGAGGGCGGCCTCCGCAGCCTCCGCCACCTTGGCATGCCCCGCCTCCGCAGAGATCATCACGACGACGGTCGCGAGTGGCAGCAGCTGCGCGAGGCGCAGGTCGTCCATCAGGTCCTGGCCACTGACCGGTTCGCCTTCGAAGTGGTAGTCGCACACGACGATGTCGTAGCGCTGTTGCTCGAGCAGGCGCCGCGCGTCTTGGGCCCGGCGTGCTTGCATGACTTCGGCAACGCCGAACTCACGCAGCAGGTTCACGAGGACGCTGCGCGAAGCATTGTTGCAATCGACCACCAGTGCGGTGGACCCTCCGATCTCGGAGTCAAGCGGAATCATGACGGGCTCCCTTTTCGCGCGAAGCTGCGCAACGTCGATCGGCGTCGTTACGGCGTGACCTTGCGGATGATGTTGTTGTTGTAGTCCGCCACGACCAGATTGCCGTTTGCGTCCAGCGCCACGCCGGTCGGCAAATAGAACCGCGCCACGGACCCTGCACCGTCCGTATGCCCTGAGCTGCTCGTGCCTGCGAGTGTCGTCACGACGCCGGCCTGCGTGACCTTGCGAAGCTTGTTGCCCAGCGTATCGGCGACGTAGATGAGGCCGCTCGCATCGACGGTGAGTCCATAGGGCGACGAGAACGACGCGGCCGCGCCGGTGCCGTCGGCGCTGCCGGACGACCCCGAGCCCGCGATGGTCGTCACGACGCCGGCCTGGGTGATCTTGCGGATCTTGTGATTGCCGGTATCGGCGACATACACGTCGTCGTTGGCGCCGACGGCCATGCCGGCCGGCGAGTAGAACGTGGCAGACGCGGCGGCACCGTCCGCAGCCCCGGGACTGCCGGTGCCCGCAAAGGTCGTGACGACGCCGGCCGGCGTGATCTTGCGGATCTGGTTGTTGCTCTGGTCGCCGACGTAGACATTGCCCTGGCTGTCCACGGCGAGGCCATAGATCGAGCCGAAGCTGGCAGCCGATCCGGTGCCGTTGGCCGAACCATAACTGCCGGAGCCGGCAAGCGTCGTCACCACGCCCGCGGGGCTGATCTTGCGTATCGAGTAGTTGAGCCGGTCGACGACGTACAGATTGTCGTTCGCATCGATCGCGATGCCCGACGGTCCGTAGAAGGCAGCCGCCGTGCCCGTGCCATCGGTGAAGCCGTGGGTCGTGGAGCCTGCAAACGTGGTGACAACACCCGCGGGCGTCACGCGACGGATCTCGTTGTTGTTGATGTCGCCGACGAAGTAGTCGCCTGCGGAATTCACGGCGATGCCGAAGGGGCGATAGAACGACGCAGCTGCGCCGGTGCCGTCGGTCGAGCCGTTGACGCCCGCCGTGCCGGCAACCGTGGACACCTGGGCAATCGAGATGCACGTCACGTCGACGTTGCTCACGGCGGAGCCCGGCATCGTGCCGACGCCGTTCGTCACCGTGCACTGCTTGTAGGGCGGCTGGGACTGCGCCAGCACGGCATACGCCGTGCCGGGCGTGACCGGCGTCGGCATCGAGAAGCTTGTCGCGTTGGCGGCGACGCTCAGCGTATCGCTCCCGTTGGACAGCACCAGGCCGCTGACAGTGAGGCCGCTGATCGTGCCGCCGAGCGTATACGCGGTGGGCGAACACGTGACGGCGACATTCGACACGTTGCTCGCGCCCATCGTGCCCGTGCCGTTGCCGATGCTGCAGGTGAGGCCGGGTGGCTGGGTCTGCACGGCAACGCTGTAGCTGCTGCCTTCGGCCACCGGCGTGGGCAGGTTGAACGATGTGGCGTTGCTCGAGACGGCGAGAACGTCGGCGCCGTTGGCGATGACGAGCCCGCTGCTGGTGAGTCCGCTGAGCGTGCCCGAGACCATGTGGCTGTTGACGGCACAGGTGACGGCGACATTCGAGACGTCGGCCGCGCCCATCGTTCCGCTGCCGTTGACGACGCTGCAGGTCAACCCTGCAGGCTGCGTCTGCACCGTGACCGCGTAGGGGACTCCGTAGTGGACGGTGGGCATCAAGAAGGTCGTCGCGCCCGACGCGACGACCAGCGTGTCGCTGCCATTGGCAAGGACCAGCCCGGCGGCGCCGAGGCCGACGATGCTTCCGCCCAGTCCGTGCGCTTGGGCCGAGCACGTGATGGTGACATCGCTGACGTCGGACTCGGCCATGGTGCCGGTCCCGCCGCTCACGGCGCAGTTCTCGCCGGTCGGCTGGTTCTGGATGGTGACGGCGTAGCCGCTGCCCTCGGCCACGTTCGCGGGCAGCGCGAAAGTCGTGGCGCCCGAATCGACGGAGACCGTGTCGCTGCCGTTGGCGACCACGAGGCCTGCAGAAAGCAGGCCGTTGATGCTGCCGCCGAGTTGATGCGCAAGGGTCGAACACGTGACGACCGCGTTGGCGATGTCCGCCTGTCCCATCGTGCCGCTGCCGTTGGCCACGCTGCACGTCTGCCCCGCGGGCTGGGCTTGAACCGTCAGGGCATAGGTCGCCCCGTTGGCCAGCGAACGCGACATCGTGAAGCTGCCGCTGCCTGCCGGCACGCCGAGCGTATCGGTGCCGTTGCTCAGGACGAGGCCGGCCGCGTGCAGTCCGCTGACGCTGCCGCCCAGCGAATGCACGGATTGCGGGCTTTCCGCTGTCGACGCCACGGCGGCGGGCTGCGGCGTCTCACTGCCCCCGCCGCATCCGATGAGAAGAAGCGGCGTGGACGAGCACAGCAAGGCCAGAAGGGGCAGCGAGGGTTTCATGCGGCATGACCGGTGCGGATGTCGACATGCTGTCTATCGGCTCGCGCTTCACGGACATTTGTCGGTGAATTCCGTACAAGCCGCACCCCGCTACGTGGCGGCGAGGCCGATGCTGCAGACCGCGCGTGCGTCCGACGCGATGTCCGGTGTCCCCGTGCGAGCGTGGAAATCCTGGTGCGCCATGCCCCAGGTGCGGATCGCTTCGGCCACCGGCAGCAGCGACAGGCCGTGCCGGGTGAGCGTGTACATCACCGGCGCGGGCACCGGCCCGCGCGGCTTGCGGTCGACCAGTCCGTCGGCCTGCATCTCGTGCAGTTGCTGCGCCAGCACCTTGGCGCTCATTTCCGGGAGGCTGCGGCGCAGCGCGGCGAAGTGCATCGGCCCATCGGAGAGCCGGTACACGATGAACAACTTCCAGCGCCCGCCCATCGCGGCGAGCGCCGCCGTGAGAGCGCAACCCGAAACCTGGTTGGCGCGGGCGACGCGCGGACGGTTACCTGCAGGTGCCTTCTTGGTCGTCGCGATCGTGTTGGCTACAGTCGTTTCCATGCCTTCGACCCTTGCTCTCTACGCTGTGCGCATGGCCATCGTGGCCATCGCCGTCGCGGCTGTCGCAGCTTGCGCAGATGCCCCGCCGCAACCGAGCCCGAAGCATGACACGGCGCCCCCGAGTCATCAGACGCCTGCCGGCACGCCGCACGATTTCGATTTCGAGCATGGCCGCTGGCGCACATCGCTGCGAAGGCTCCTGCAACCGCTGAGCGGCTCGCAGCAGTGGGCCGACTACACCGGCACCAGCAACGTCCATCCGTTGCTGGGTGGGCGCGCGAATCTCGTCGAGCTCGAGGTCGCCGGCCCGCTGGGCCGCATCGAAGGGGTTTCGTTGCGACTGTTCGACACGCAGCGCCAGCGCTGGACCCTGAACTATTCCAGCGTGACGGGCGGGACGCTGGAGCTGCCCATGAGCGGTGGCTTCAACGGCGGCCGGCAGGGTGTCTTCTACAGCGCCGAGACGTTCAAGGGCAAGCCCATCCTCGTGCGATTCGTCATCGACGTTCTGGATGCGGATCATTGCCGCTTCGAGCAGGCGTTCTCCGCCGATGGGGGCGCCACATGGGAAGTCAACTGGATCGCCTTCGATACGCGGGTGCCTTGATCGGGCCAAGCGCCGCGGACGAGTCGACGCATACACTTCCCGCCGACGACATCGACCCAGGAGACACGAATGACCCAGGCGCCCTTCGCTTCCGTCCCGGAACTGGTTGCCGAGATCGCGGCCGGCCGCATGGTCGTTCTGGTCGACGACGAGAGCCGCGAGAATGAAGGCGACGTCATCATCGCCGCCGACCATGTCACGCCGGAGGCGATCAACTTCATGGCCCGCCACTGCCGCGGGCTGATCTGCCTGACGCTGACGGCCGATCGCTGCGACCGCCTGCAGCTGCACCCGATGGTGGCGCGCAACGGCACCAAGCACGGCACCGCATTCACCGTCTCGATCGAGGCCGCCAGCGGGATCGACACTGGCATCTCTGCAGCGGACCGAGCCCGCACGATCCAGGTGGCCGTGGCGCCGGACGCCACCGCCGCATCGCTGGTGCAGCCGGGGCACGTGTTCCCGCTGCGGGCCGCCGAGGGCGGCGTGCTGATGCGGGCCGGTCACACCGAAGCAGGCTGCGATCTTGCACGCCTCGCCGGGCGCCAACCCGCCGCGGTGATCTGCGAGGTGATGAACGACGATGGCACGATGGCCCGGCTGCCCGACCTGATCACGTTCGCGGCAGAGCATGGCATCAAGCTCGGCACGATCGCGGACTTGATCCGCCATCGCAGCCGCCACGAGCACATGGTGGAGCGGGTCGGCGAGCGGCCCATGACCACACCCTACGGCCGCTTCCAGGCGCGCACCTATCGCGACCATTTCGGCGGCGTGCACCTGGCCCTCACGCTGGGCGAATGGTCGCCGACCGATCGGGTGCCGGTGCGCGTGCACGAACCCCTCTCGGTGCTGGACCTGCTGGACAGTCACTCCGGCCAGCACTCGTGGCCGCTGCCGCTGGCCCTCCAGGCGATTCAGGCCGAGGGCCGCGGTGCTGCGCTGCTGCTCAACGCGGCGGAGTCGTCCGCCGATCTGCTGGCCGCACTCCTGGCGCCGAACGACCAGCCGCGCCGCATGTCCGGCTCACCCGAGGTGGAACTGCGCACCTATGGCGTCGGGGCCCAGATCCTGCGCGACCTGGGCATCGCGCGCATGAAGGTGCTCGGCAATCCGCGCCGCTTCCCGAGCCTGGGCGGCTACGGACTCGAGGTCGACACCTTCGTGCCGCCGCAGTCGGCGTCGTGAGGTGAACCTGCCGCGGCCGACCCGCGGCGTCACCAGCACACGAACCCGCCGTCGACGAGCAGATCGACGCCGGTGCAGAACGATGCCGCGCGGCTGACCAGGAACACCGCCGGGCCGACCATCTCGTCCACCGAGGCCATGCGCCCGAGCGGCGTGTCGCGCTCGAAGATCTTCACCTGCTCGGCCACTTCCGGGCGCAGGTTCATCGGCGTGGCGGTGTAGCCGGGGCTGATGCTGTTGACCCGGATGCCGCGGTCGGCCCACTCCATCGCCAGGCTCTTGCTCATGTGCATGACCGCCGCCTTGGAGCTGTTGTAGTGGGCTTGCAGCAGCCCGCGGTTGACGATCGAGCCGGACATGGACGCGATGTTGACGATCGCGCCCTTGCGGCGCGGCAGCATCACGCGCGCTTGCGCCTGGCAGCTGAGGAACACGCCGTCGACATTGATGGCGTGGACTCGACGCCACTGCTCGTAGGGCATGTCCTCGGCCGGCGCAGCGTTGGCGATGCCGGCGCAGTTCAGCCCGATGCTCAGCGCGCCGAGCTGCGATTCGATGGCCGCGACCGCGGCGGCGAGGTCGTCGGCCTTCGTCACGTCGCCCGCATGCACGAGCGAGCGCCGGCCCTGGGCCCGAATCCGCGCTGCGGTTTCGTCCAGGCCCGCAGCCTGCTGCGGCAGATCGAAGCAGGCCACATCGGCGCCCGCTTCGGCGAGGCCGACGGCCAGACGTTGGCCGATGCCGCTGCCGGCGCCGGTGACGAGGGCGACCTCGCCGTTCAGGGCGAACAGATCCATGATGCGTCTCCTTGGTTTCGGGTTGCCGCGCGCCTGGCGCGGCGGTGCAATCTCAGGGCTCGGCCAGCATGCGCCGCCCGGTGTGCAGATCGGTGATCAAGGTGCTGAGCCAGCCGCCGCGCAGCGCCCCGCGGATCGCCTCGAACTTGCGCTTGCCGCCCGCCACGCCGATGCGCCGGCGCGCACGCCGGATCTGCTGGGTCGAAATGCCGATCACGCGCTTGTCGAAGTCGGTCTCGACCGGACGGCCCTGCGGGTCGTAGAAGCGCATGCAGACGTTGCCGACGGCACCCGCACGCTTCAGGTCGGCGAGGTCCTGATCGCTGAACACGTTGCCGCTCTCGCGCAGCATGCGCGAAGGCGGGATCGCGCCTATGCCCATCAGCACGGCCGAGAGCTCGTCGCAGCGTTCCACCGCCTCGCGGCACGATGGGTCGGCGAGCAGCACCTTCTTCGCGGCAGGCGTTGCGACCACGCCGGGCGCCAGCATGAAGACCGGCTCGGCCTTGGCGAGTTGCGCCAGGCGCTCGGTCAGCCGCGTCGCAAAGCGCTGCGCGCCCGGCACGCCGACACCGCCGAGCACCTGCACGACGCTCTGGGTCGCACCCGCGCCCATCGGCCGCATCGCGTTGACGGCGGCCAGCAGCGTCGAGCTCCACGACGACACGCCGATCGATTCGAACGACGGCACCATCAGCTCGAGATAGGCCGCGACGGTGGAGGCGAGCGCGCGCGACATGGCCTCGTCGTCGCGCAGCGCGGCATCGTCGACCTCGACCAGGATCACCTGGTCCAGCCCGTATCGCTCCTCCAACTGCTGCTCGAGTTCGGCGTGCACCCCCTCGGGGACATGCACCGTGATGCGAACGATGCCGAGCTGCTCGGCCTGCTTCAGCAGCCGCGACACGCGCGCCTGCGACAAGCCGAGCTGCTCCGCGATGCGCACCTGGCCGAAGCCGCGCTCGTGGTAGAGGCTCGCAACGCGCGTGGTCAACCGCAGCAGGTCGGGGGTGGTCGAGTTTTCCGTCGCCATCGATGGAATTGTCGCCGCGTCTTCGCTCATGCAACTGCCAGCTCCATCACGCGTTGGCTGCTCGCCTCGGCCCGCGGCAGCGTGCCGCGGATCTCGCCGCGCGCCAGCACGATCACGCGGTGCGACAGCCCGAGCACCTCGTCGAGGTCGGAGCTGACCACGATCACGGCGGCCCCTTCGCGCGCGAGGCCGGCGATGACGTCGTAGATCTGCGCACGCGCGCCCACATCGACGCCGCGCGTCGGCTCGTCGAGGATGATCACGCGCGGTCGGCGGGCGATCCACTTCGCGATGACCACCTTCTGCTGATTACCGCCTGACAGCGAACCGGCCGATTGCCCGGCACCGCCCTTGATGCGCAGCCGCCGGATCAGGCCGTCGGCGAACGCGACGGCACGCGAAGGCTTGAGCCAGCCGCGCGGCGCGACCTCTTCGAAGTTGCTGTACGCCAGATTTTCCGCAATGGAGTGCTGCAGCACGACGCCGAGTGCCTTGCGATCGTCCGGCACCATCACGAGATTTGCGCGGATCGCATCGGCCGGCGAACGCAGCACGAGGCGCTGGCCGGCCACGGCGATCTCGCCCGCGGCGATCGGATCGGCGCCGGCGATGGCGCGCATCGCCTCGGTCCGCCCGGCACCCGCGATGCCGGCGAAGCCGAGGATCTCGCCGGCCCGGACGTCGAAGCTCAGGTCGCGGAAGCTGCCGTCGGGCGCCGTCAAGCCGCGCACGGCAAGCGCCACCGGCGCGTCCGGCGCCGGCATCGGCACTTCCGGAAAGAGCCGGTCCACGCTGCGCCCCACCATGTCGCGCACGAGCTGAGCTGGTGGCACCTGCGCGGTCTCATGGCTGGCCACGTGCACGCCATCGCGCAGCACCAGCACACGATCGCAGATGCGCGCGATCTCGGCCAGCCGGTGGCTCACGTAGATGAAGGACACGCCCTCGGCCTTCAGCCGGCGGACCTGCTCGAACAGGGCTTCAGTCTCTTCGTCGCCGAGGGCGGCGGTCGGTTCGTCCAGGATCAGCAGCCGGGCATCCAGCGTCAGCGCCTTGGCGATCTCCACCTGCTGCTGCGCCGCGACGCGCAGGCTGCCGACCTTGCGCGTGGCCGACACGTCCAGGCCGAGACGATGCAGCTGCGCCTGGGCGCGTTCGATCATCGCGGCCCGGTCGACCCGCCCGTTCTTCATCGGCAGGCGGCCGACGAACACGTTCTCGGCGATCGTCAGCTGCGGCAGCAACCGCATCTCCTGGTGGATCAGCCCGATGCCGGCATGCAGCGCGTCGGCGGGAGCGGCCGGCGCGTAGGGCCGGCCGCGCCACCACATGCTTCCGCCCGGGTCGGGCGCGACCAGCCCGGCGATCAACGACGACAGCGTCGACTTCCCGGCGCCGTTCTCACCGAGCAGTGCAACGCATTCGCCCGGCCGCACGTCCAGGTCGACCGCGCGCAGCACGGTCACGGCGCCGTACGTCTTGCCGACGTTGCGCACGACCAGGCCGTCGTGCTCGACCGAACGACCGGGCGTGTTCATCGATCAGGGATGGGCGCTGAGGAACTGCTCGACATTGGCCTTGGTCGTGACCTTGGCGTCGGTCGGCTGGTCCTTGGGCACGGTCTTGCCGGCGAGCACCGAGGTCACGGCATCGACCGCCATGCGGCCCATCGTGAAGGTCTGCTGGGTCGCGGTCGCGTCCAGCGAACCGCCTTGCACGGCCTTCAGGCCGCCGACGTCGCCATCGAAGCCGACCACCCACACTTTCTGCGCCGGCTTCGCGAGCTTGACGGCCTGTGCCGCGCCGAGCGCGATGCCGTCGGCCTGGCCGAGGATGATGTTGACCGAGGGGTCGCGCTGCAGCATGTCCTGCGCGATCTTGTTGCCCTCGTCGGCCGACCAGCGCTCGGTCCACTGCTCCTGCGTGACCTTGATGCCGCAGGAGGCCAGGCCCTGCGTGAAGCCCTTGGTGCGATCGACCTCCGGCGTGGTGCCGCGCTGGCCGTGGATCATCACGGCCTTGCCCTGGCCCTTGGTCTGCTCGCAGATCCACTTGCCCAACTCGGTGGTCGCGGCGACGGACTGGCCGTAGATGAAGGTGTCGCCGGGGGCGCCGTCGGCATTGCGGTCCACGTTGATCACCGGGATCTTCGCTGCGCGTGCCGCCTTGACCGGCACGGCCGCAGCCGTGGCGCCGGCCGGGATGTAGATCAGCGCGTCGATCTTCTGCGCGATCAGGTCCTGGATCTGGTTGACCTGCGTCGTCGCATCGCCCTTCGCGTCGACGGTGATGACCGTGTAGCCCTTCTCCTTGCCGTAGGCCTCGACCGACTGCTTGATCATGTTGAAGAACTCGGCCTGCAGGTTCGCGACCGCCAGGCCGATCTTCTTGCCCTGGGCCTGCGCGAAGGCGCCTTGCGCCGCAGTCAGCGTGATACCGGCGATCGCGACGAGCGCGATCTTGTTGAGTTTGAACATGACGATGTCTCCTCTTTTGGGGTGGTGGGGGAAAGGAAGTCAGCGCGACCTGCGCTTGTTGGCGTCGACCATCACCGCGAGCACGATGACGACGCCGATGACGATCTGCTGGACGAACGGCGAGGTGCCGATCAGGTTCAGGCCGTTGCGCAGCACGCCTATCGTCAGCACGCCCATCAGCGTGCCGAAGATCGAACCGACGCCGCCGGCGAGGCTCGCCCCGCCGATCACGACCGCGGCGATCGTGTCGAGCTCGTAGCCGAGCCCGCCGCTGGGCTGCGACGAGTCGAGCCGGGTCGACATCACGACACCCGCGAGGCCGGCGAGCACCCCGCACACGGTGTAGACGCCGAGCGTCATGCGCTTGACCGGTATGCCCGCGAGCCGCGCGACCTCGCTGCTGCCGCCGATCGCGTACAGCGCACGGCCACCGGCGCGGTATTTCATGTAGACCGCCGCGACCGCCGTCAGCACCAGGAACAGCGCCACCGTGACCGACAGGAAACCGAAGTGGCGCTCGATCGACAGCGCGGAAAACCAGTCGGGGTAACCGACGATCTGGCTGCCGTCGGTGATCAGGTTGGCCAGCCCGCGTGCGATCGACATGGTCGCGAGCGTGGCGATGAACGCCGGCAGGTTGGCGCGCGTGATCAGCGCGCCCGAAACTGCACCGCATGCGGCTCCGACCAGCAGCGCTGCGACGATGGCCAGCGGCATCGGCACGCCGTGGACGTTGCTCAGCCAGCCCATCGCCATCATCGAGACCGCGAGCACCGAGCCGACCGACAGGTCGATGCCGCCGATCACGATGACCGCCGTCATGCCCAGCGCCATGATGCCCAGCACGGTCAGCTGGTCGATGACGTTGAGCAGGTTGCGCACCGAGAGGAAGGTGTCGGTCGCCAGCGAGAAGACGATGCACAGCGTGACGAGGCTGAGCAGCGGAATATGGTCGGACAGGTGCTCGTACCAGGCGACGGCCGCGGGCGGTGCCCCGCCGGTCTCGGCCGTGCGCACCGGCGCATGCGCCGTGGAACGGGCAGTGGAATCGATCGTGGCCATGTCGTCTCCGTCGGTCATGCGCCGGCTCCGCCCTGCAGGCGCGCACGCGCCACCGCGTCGGCCCAGGCGCGGCGCGCAGCGCCGGTTGCTGCGCCGGGGTCCACCGGCACCTGTGTGATCTGCTGGGCGCGCGGCAGGTCGCGCAAGGCCGGCATGTCCCACAGCCCGACCCCGACACCGGCCAGGTGTGCCACGCCGAGTGCCGAAAGCTCGGCATCGGCACAGTGCACGACCGGCCGGCCGATGTAGGCCGCGAGCAGTGCGCGCAACGCCGGGTTGCGCGAGGGCCCGCCGTCCACGAGCAGGCGGCGCAGGCCCGAAACGCTCGCATCCATCGCTTCCATGACGTCGGCCACCTGGTGGGCGATCGAGTCGAGCGCGGCCGCCAGGATCTGCGCCCGGCCGGTCGCGAGCGTGAGGCCGCTGACGAGGCCGACCGCGCGCGCATCCCAGTACGGCGCTCCCAGCCCGCTGAAAGCCGGCACCAGGCACAGCCCACTCGCCCGCGCGCCGGCGGCTTCGGCGGCGGCCGCTTCGGGATCCAGGCCGAAGAGATCGGCCGCCCATCGCAGCGTCGCACCGGCCGAGCGGATGTTGCCCTCGAGCGCCGGCGACGGGCCCTGCCCCGTGTCCCAGGCGATCGTCAGGCACAAGCCGGGATGGATCTGCTGCGGGTCGTGCGTCAGGCCCATCACCGATGAGCCGGTGCCCATGGTCGCCTTCACGTCGCCGGGCGCATGGGCGCCGTGCGCGAAGAGCGCGGCATGCGAATCGGCCATCACCGCGTGCACCGGCACGCCGGCGAGCGTGGGGTGCAGCGATGCGCCGTCGCCGCGCCGTGCGAGCGAAGGACGCACCGGCGGCAGCGCAGCCCGCGGGATGTCGAACAGCTGCAGCAGCTCGTCGTCCCAGCGGCCGCGCCGCACGTCGAGCAGCTGCGTGCGCGATGCGTTGCCGACCTCGATGCCGTCATCGCCGCTCAGCCGGGCCAGCAGCCACGCGTCTATCGTGCCGGCGCGCAGCGCGCCGCTGCGCGCGGCCTGCCGCTCGGGGTCGATGCGGTCGAGCAGCCAGCGGATCTTCAGCGCCGAGAACATCGGGTCCAGCGGCAAGCCCGAACGCTGGCGCACCAGCGGCCCGGCACCTTCGGCGGCGAAGCGATCGCGCAACTCGACGGTGCGCTGGTCCTGCCAGCTCAGCAGCGGCGTCAGGGCGTGCGCGCCGTCGCGTTGCCAGACCAGCGCCGACTCGCGCTGCGTCGACAACCCGACGGCGACGACGCGCATGCGGTCGTTTTGTGCAAGGCATTGAGCGACGGCGGCACGCACGCTGGCCCAGATGTCCTCGGCGCTCTGTTCGACCCAGCCCGGTTGCGGGTAACGCTCGCCGACTGGTGCCGCCGCCTTCGCGACGATGCGCCCCAGCGCATCGACCAGCACGCACTTGGTCGCGCTGGTGCCCTGGTCGATCGCAAGCACGTGGTCCATGGCGTGGTCGCTGCGAGGTCAGTGAGTCTGCAGCAGGTCGTGCGCGCGTTCGGCGATGTTCGCGGCCGTGAGCCCGAAGTGCTCGAACAGATCCGACGCACTGCCGGTCGGCGCGAAGCCGGTGACACCGAGGATGCGCATGCGGGTCGGGTGCTGTTGCGACACGAGTTCGGCGACCGCCGAGCCGAGACCGCCCTGCACCACCGCTTCTTCGACCGTCACGATGCCGCGCGTCTCGCGCGCGGCGGCGAGGATCGTCGCCTCGTCCAGCGGCTTGACCGATGCAGCGTTGATCACCCGCGCCTCGACGCCTTGCTGCGCGAGCCGCTGCGCGGCGTCGAGTGCGCGCGAGACCATCGTGCCGATCGCGACGATCGTCACGTCGTCACCGCGGCGCAAGACGCGGGCGCGACCGAGCTCGAAAGCCTGCCCTTCGGGAGACACCGCCGGCACCTTGGTCCGGCCGATGCGCAGGAAACAAGGCCGGTTCGCGGCGACGGCCCAACGCAGCGCGGCACGTGTCTCGGCCGGGTCTGCGGGGACGACCACCGCGAGCTCGTCGATCGCGCGCATCCAGGCCAGGTCCTCGATCGAGTGGTGCGTGGGCCCGAGTTCGCCATACGCCATGCCGGGGCTCATGCCGCACAGCACGACCGGAAAGCCCGAGTACGCGACGTCGGCCTTGATCTGCTCGAGCGAGCGGCCGGTCAGGAACGGCGAGGCCGCGCACACGAAGGGACGCAAGCCGCCGTTGGCCAACCCCGCGGCAACGCCGACCATGTTCTGCTCGGCAATGCCGACGTTGACGAGCCGTTCCGGAAAGGCACGGCGGAACGCGATGAGATTGCTCGAGCCGACCGAATCGTTGCAGACCGCGACGATGCGCGGGTCGGCCTGCGCCAGCGAGATGAGTTCCTCGGCAAACGCGACCCGGCAGTCGAAGCCGCTGCTGCTGTCTTGTTTGCTCACGACAGCTCCTTCATCGCCGCCTCGACCTGTACGGCACTGGGAACCTTGTGGTGCCACTCGACGCCGTTCTCCATGAAGGACACGCCCTTGCCCTTCACCGTGTTGGCGATCACCGCACGTGGGCGATCACCGGGTGCGTGCGACAGCACGTCGAGCAGCTCGGCATGCGAGTGACCGTCGACGACGTGCGCCTCCCAGCCGAAGGCCCGCCACTTGTCGGCGAGCGGCTCGAGGTCGTTGGTGTCTTCGGTGCTCGCCCCTTGCTGCAGCCGGTTGCGGTCGACCACCGCCGTGAGGTTGCCGAGGCGACGTTGCGAGGCGTACATCGCCGCTTCCCAATTGCTGCCCTCCTGCAGTTCGCCGTCGCCCAGCACGACGAACGTGCGCCAATCCTCGTTGCGGATGCATGCCGCCGTCGCGCAGCCGACCCCGACCGGCAGACCATGGCCCAGCGGCCCGGTGTTGGTCTCGACCCCCGGAACCTTGCGGCGGTTCGGGTGCCCGTTCAGCGGCGACAGCGGCGCCGCGAAATGCGCCAGGCGTTCGGGCGAGAAGTAGCCGCACTGCGCCAGCACGGAATAGAGCGCAGCCGCGCAATGCCCTTTGCTGAGGATGAAGCGGTCACGCAAGGGCCACTCGGGCTGGGCCGGGTCGATGCGCAACACGCTTTCGAACAGCGTGACCAGGATGTCGGTGACCGACAGATCACCGCCGACATGACCCAATCCCGCGCCTTCGATGGTGGCCAGGATGCTGCGACGGACCACGGTGCTCGCGGTTCTCAGCATGGCGAGCTGCTCTGCTCGCCTCGCGCTGTCGAAAGTTTCGCGGCGGTCTCGCCACTTGCCGAGACCTGGGACATCGGTCGCCAGGGGTGCCGCTGCGGGCCATCCGGATTGCATATATATTCAGTCGTGAATTAACTGTTCCATGTTAACCGAACTCGACTGGCTCTACACCCGGAGCTTCCCTAGGAGGACCCCTCACGCTTTTCGACGCTGGCGACGCCGCGCTGGCTACGAGAACTCGTGGTTGCCGCTGGCCGACGTGGTCCCTAGAGTCCACGTTCCCCGATGTTCGCTCCTTCATCCGCACGGAGCGAAACATTCCATGCACGGGTCGCGGCGATCGACCACGCGCACATGCGCTTCGAGTTCATCCAGAGCCAGCGCAAGAAGATCCTCTTTCGAAAGACATCCACCCACCAAGGAGAAACGCATGGGCGACTGGATCCGAGTCCAGCTGGGCGATTCGCTGGAAGCGATCGCGCGTCTGCATCACCTGACGATGCAGCGCCTCGAGGAGCTGAACCGCGCCAAGAAGTTCGATCTCGCGGTCGCCGACGGCAAGCCGGCCAGCGCCGGCCTGAAGCCCGGCATGCGCGACCCCGATTCGCTGGTCGTCGGCGAAAAGCTGCGGGTCGCCGCGCCGGCGCCCGCCGAACGGGTCGCGCCCGCGCCGAAGCCGGCCGCGACGCCCGCGACGCCCGTCGTGAAACCGCTGTCCGATCAGGCGCTCACCGACAAGCTGCAGGCGCAGGTCGCCAAGGCGCAGGACGTGGCCGACAGCGACAAGTCGATCAACGACCCGCTGCGACTGCTGGCGCAGCAAGATCCGATTGCGTATGCACAGCAGATCGTGGGGTCGGAGTACGGGCAGGACGCAAAATCGACCCGGCAACTCGCGCAATGCGCCCAGCGCCTGCGGGTCGACGACACGACCCGGCAGGTGAAGGCGCTGATGGATCCGCCGGACGGCCAGGCGGCGAAGCCGCTGGACGCCATCAAGCTGCTCGACAAGGCCATGGACGGCCCTGGCGTGACGACGGCCGCCCAGCGCAGCGAGCTATGGGAGAAGGCGGGCGAGCCGTACTTCACCAAGGCGTTCTTCACGCGGCAGCTGCACGACGCGGCGAGCAAGAGTACCTACGACAAGCCCGACGGCGATGTCGGCGACTGGATGCTGGCGTTCTCGAAGAACGCCCCAGCCGAAGCATCGCGCGCGCTGCTGGACGTGTTCGTGAAGCACGATTTCGATGCCGACCTGCGGCCGAAATTCCAGTTCCTGCTCGACCCGCGCGACAAGACGGATGCGGCGCTGTTCCGGGGCCTGAGCAACCTCGTTCAGCAAGGCAGCGAGATCCCGGGCGACTCGCGCGCCGACAAGGTGGCCAGCTGGCTGCTGGCGACACCGGCGGACACCTTGTCACCCACGCGTCTGCAGAGCCTCGGCCCGCTCGGCGTCCGCGCGGCGATCGCAGACGGACAGGGCAGCCGCCTCGCCATGGCCTTGATCGATGGCGCGAAGAAGACACCGGCGCTGGCCGATCTGCGCGAGCAGCTGTTGAAGCAGACGGCACAGGGTGGCGACGACCTGCGCGCACGCGCCGCGGCCTCTCGCAAGAGCTGGCAGGAGGCGATGCCGAAGAACCTCCGCTGGGCGCTGGACTACTTCGTCGACGGCAGCGATCCAAAAGCCCTGGCGCATGCGGTGGAGCTCTATCGCGCATCGGACCCGAACGGCGCCAATGCGATGGACAAGGCCGCCCTGAAGACGAGCCGCGATACGGCGGACGTCTACACGTTCGTGAAGGACAGCGCCGTCCTGGACATGGGCAAGGACCCCGCGACGGCGGGCGAGCGCCAGCTCGGGACGACGTTGACCGGCATCGACGGCGACAAGGCGCTCCTGCAGGACCTGCAGATCAGCTCGGACGCCGGCCAGCGGTTGCTCAAGCAGAGCGGCTACGGGGACCGGCCGCTGGAGGCCTTGCCGGTCAAGCCGGAAACCGGCCTGTACGAGGCCAGCCAGCAGTCCTTCGTGGTGCGCAACAGCAAGAACCTGATGCAGCAGGCCCTCCAGGAGACGACGAAGTACAAGGTCCGCCACCTCCTCGCGGCCGGCGAGGAGGGCACTGCGCAGTGGCGGGAGTCCACGTTCTCGTACCTGAAGAAGGTGGCGCCGCTGTACGGCGTCAAGGCGGAGGACGCCGGCAAGCTGGTCGATGATGCCGCCAAGCTCGCCGAGCGCGGCAGCGATGCGAAGCTGGCCGCGCGACCTCAGTACGTGGACGATCTGGCGAAGTTCAACGAGGACCTCGGCAAGCTCAAGAAGACCTACGGCCAGGCGGGCGGTGACTTCGGCAACCTGCTGAAGCTCGTCAACGTCGCCACGTTCGCCACCAACATCAGCGCGTGGGCGGCGGAGAAGCCGGGCGTTGCGCCCCTGCCGCCGAACGTGATGGTCCTCGGCAACATGATGCTGGGCGCGCGCGACACCGGCAGCCTGATCGCCAAGATTCCGGGTGTATCGCGTGTGCTCGGCGATGGTCCCATCCTCGGCAAGGTCGACAACTTCCTGAAGGGCCTCGGCGACGGCACCGGGTTTGCCAAGTTCACCGGCGTCGCGGGCATGGCATCGCTGTCGCTCGCCGGCTACGAGTACATGATCGAGGACCTCGGACGCGGCGACATGCCGCTGGTAGCCTCCGATGCGTTCCTCAGCTTTGGCGCGGGCCTGAGCGCTGCCGCCACGGCCTTTGGTGCCGAGGCGCCCGCTGCGGCCAACCCGGTGGGCATCACGCTGCTGGGCCTAGGCGTGCTGGGCCGCGTGTCGTACAAGCAGTACGAGAGCGTGAGCCAGTCCAACGCGATGGAGCCCAGCAAGGACCCGCAGCTGCGCGACTTCCTGCAGCAGCTCGGTTTCGACAAGGACACCGCGACGCACCTGCTGGACCAGACGCATCACGGCTTGAGTCCGATGATCGCGCTCGACGCCTGGGCCGAAAAGCGCGGGCTGTCTCGCACCGAGCTGTACCGCTTCCTCGACTCACTGCCCGAAGGCGACCTGAAGCGCGTGGTGAGCGCTGCGCACGAGGTCGTCGACGCCAACGACGATAGGCTGGTGGACACCAAGGTAGCGCCGCAGGACAAGATCCCCGAACAGTGGCTCGGCTATCTGAGCGAGACCATCGATCACCAGAGCATCAAGCCGCCGCTGGGAACGAAGGTGGTCACCGATCCGCTCGACGGGCTGGCGCTCGACAAGTCGCCAAAAGGTTCGTCCACACCGCTGGCCTCCTTCACGCAGCTCGCCCAGGCCTACCAAGACGACCTGACGACCGTGCACTACACCGGCCCCGACAAGAACGTGATCGCCGACCGACCCGCGATATTGAAGCAGCAGGCGCTCGACCAGCTCTTCAACCTCAACCCGCAATACGACCGGACGCTGCTCGATGGCAACCCGAACACACCACGCGCCCACGGCGTGGGAGGGCTGGACCCGGACGCGGTGAAGGTCGGCACTCGCTTGAATGTCGGGGTGGGCAGCGAGCCGCCCACGTCCTGAACGTTGGCTAGCTAGTCATGGCTCCCGTACCTGAGCCGTCGACTTACGCACTGATGCTGGCGGGCCTTGGTGCGTTCGCTTTCACTGCACGCCGGCCCCAAAGCATCGCTAGATGAGACTGGCGTTCAAGTTCTGCGCAAGTTCCTACTTCTTCCCCGCCGAGGCGTGCCACTCGCGCGCAGTCTTGTGCGGGTCTTCACCGGCTCGCCCGTGCTTGTGCCACATCGCCAGTGCGATGGTTTCGAGCACACGAGCGCTCATGTGCGAGCGCAGCTTGACCATCTCGTCGCTGAAGGACGAGATCCACTGGTCCTTGTTGTAGGTTGCCATGCTGCGCATGGTAATCACGGCGCTGCGCCGGTGGTCAGCTAGCGCCGGATCAGAAGTGCCCGAGGTGTCAAGCGGCAAGCTCGACCCGGTGGGTTCTGTCGACCCCCCTACCTATTGCAGTCCTCCCAAAGACAAGGGAGACCATTCCTCCCTCGGGAGTAGCAATCTCCGCGGCATCACGCAACCACTGGCCAAGAAAGGGAAGGACCATGAAGAAATTCGCCGCGGCATTCATGATTGCCGGCGCGGCTCTGTCCGCGCATGCCCAATTCCTCAGCAGCGACAGCTCTCTCGGCACCGATAGCCTCGTAACGGACACACTGACCGGCAAGGTCTGGCTGAACCTCGACTTGACTGTCGGCCAGAGCTTTGACGACGTGATGCTTCGAGTCGCGACTGATCCGCTGTACGCCGGTTTTCGCTACGCCGGATCGAGCGATCTGCTGCAGCTGTTCACGGATGGCGGCTTCTGTGTCGGGGACGTAACGTGCTCTCCACCGAGCGCGACTGATCTCGCAGCCACTGCCTCGTTCGCTGCGGCGTTCGACGGCACGCCCGGCCCGGTCAGCGGCACGGAGCAGTTCATCGGCTACATCGGCGACTTCCGATACCCGATCGGGACCGGATTGTTCGGGCTCTTCCGGACCTTCGCGACATACGATCCGACCAATACGTCCTACACGCGAGCGGCCCTCGATGCCACCGGCCCGGCCAGCTGGCAGGCAACACCGGGAACATCGACCTGGCTCGTCCGTGACGCGCCGGTGGCCGCTGTCCCCGAGCCATCGACTTACGCGCTGCTTCTTGCCGGTCTGACCGCGGTGGCGTTCAGCGTGCGCCGCCGCCGAATTGATCAACCCCTGTAGAAGCGTGGATTGATGGGCCATCCAGCGCCCCTGCCGTCTGCGTCCCAGCCCAATACTCAGGCGCCAGCCACCTCAGCCTTCCCAGGCCTCGCTGCTACGAACAGAGCATCTCGATCTTGTTGCCTTCGCTACGGCAGAGGCAGAAGAGATCTCCATCATGGAAACCCCAGGCGAAGAGCATCGGGGCGGCGATCGTGAAGCCGTTCAGAGCTTCGCGAATGACCAGGCCTGAGTAGGCAAGAAACAGAACATAGTCCGCGAAGCTGAAGTCGTCGTCCCACTGGGGAAGCGAGTAGACATCGTGAAGAGCCAAAAGGCCTGCGATGAGGAACGGCTCGCCATAGGTCAGGCCGCCGTAGGCCCAGTCGGCGTTGCCTTGGCTCGTGTCGGCAGCTATCCAGCCGACTTCAACGTTCGAACCTTTGCCGCCCTCCATGTTGAGCGTGTCCAGGCCGAGGTAGACGCCCGTCGGCACCTGGGTATTGGCCAGGGCGCCAACAAGCCAGGCTCTGGCCGCCTCGGCGTCGCGATCAAGATCGACTTTCGGCAGGGAAGCCCATAGCTTGCTTGGCTGCTCGGTACCACACAGCTCGAGAACCTGCGCCCACGCCTGGTGAGGATCAGGCTGATTTCGAACGATGGCCAGAAGTTCTTCGATCGGCATGGAGGTTGGTCGCCAAGCGTCAAGAGGTCAGTACCAAGCGTACCTCGCCCAGTCGAGCTGCCTGAAAGATGTCGATCTCCACGTCAAGGCCTCCGGGGGCAGATGCATGGAACATGCCCTGACTCACTCGACGCCGTTCAATTCGAGATTGTCGATCAGCTGTGTCGGACCGAGCTTTGCAGCGGCCTGGTACTTTCTGGTACCGCCAAGAAAAAAGCACCAAGCGTTTCCGCTAGGTGCTTAGTTCATCTACCGAATTTGGTAGGCGCGATTGGACTCGAACCAACGACCCCCACCATGTCAAGGTGGTGCTCTAACCAGCTGAGCTACGCGCCTGCGAAGCCCCGCAGTATAGCAGGGTCGGCGGCCCGGCCTGGCCAAGCCCGCCGAACAGCGGCCAGCAGCTACTTGCGCCGCACGCTGCGCACCCCGCCGATCTGCCCGACCAGCCCCAGCACGTGCGCCAGACGTGCCGCATCCGCGACCTCGATCGTGAAGGTCATCCACGCGGTGCCGCCGGCGGCGTCCTTGACGGTCTGCGTCTTCACGCCGCTGACGTTCATCTTCTCCTTCGCGAACAGCTCGGTGATGTCGCGCAGCAGGCCCTGCCGATCGGCCGCCTCGACCATCACGTCGACCGGGTACAGCGCGAGCCCGTCGCCGCGCTGCGCGCCCCACTCGACCGGGATCACGCGTTCCGGCGAACGTTCGGCCATCTGGCGGAAGTTGCTGCAGCCGGCACGGTGCACCGCGACGCCCTTGCCGCGCGTGACGTAGCCGCCGATAGCGTCGGGCGGCGCCGGCCGGCAGCAGCGTGCGAGCGTCGTCATCAGCGACTCGACGCCGACCACCAGCACGCCCCCCTTGGGCGGGCGCGCTTCGCCGATGTCGTCGCTGCGGCGCAGCGCGATCACCTCGTCGGGCGTCGGGACCGGTTCGGCCGGACGCAGCAGGTTCTCGATGTTGCGCAGCGAGTATTCGTCCTTGCCGATCACCTCGAACAATGCATCGGCCTGGCGGAAGCCCAGTTGCTGCGCGAGATCGTCGAGCTTCATCGCGGTGCGGCCTTCGCGCTGCAGCAGCTTCTCGACCGCCTCGCGGCCACGCGCGATCGTCTCCTTCTGCTGCTGCGCGTTGAACCAGGCGCGCACCTTGGCCCTGGAGCGGTGGCTCTTCAGATAGCCGAGCTCGGCGTTGAGCCAGTCCAGCGACGGGCCGCCCTCCTTCACGGTGCTGATCTCGACCGTCTGCCCGCTCTGCAGGGCGGTGTTCAACGGCACCATCGCGCCGTCGATCTTCGCGCCGCGGCAGCGGTGGCCGAGGTCGGTATGCACCGCGTAGGCAAAGTCGATCGGCGTCGCGCCGGCCGGGAGCTCGACGATGGCGGCTTGCGGCGTGAAGACGTAGATGCGGTCATCGACCGGCTCCGCGCCGCCGCCGGGCGGCGCCTGCGCGACGAACTCGCGCTCCCACGCGAGCAGCTGGCGCAGCACCGCCTTGCGCGCGTCGGCGATGCGCGCGCTGGCACCGGCACCGGCACTGACGCCGGCATACCCTTTTGCGCCGGCATCCTTGTAGGCCCAGTGCGCGGCAACGCCGTGCTCGGCGTGCTCGTGCATCGCGCGGGTGCGGATCTGCACCTCGACCGTCCGCCCGTCGGCATCGAGCACGACCGTGTGCAGCGACTGGTAGCCGTTCGGCTTGGGCCGCTCGATGTAGTCGTCGAACTCGCCGGCCACCGGGCGCAGGCGTTCGTGCACGCGGCCCAGCACCGCGTAGCAGCTCGCCACGTCGGGCACGATCACGCGCACCGCGCGCACATCCAGCACCTGCTCGAACGCGAGGTGCTTGCCCTGCATCTTCTTCCAGATGCTGTACAGGTGCTTCGGCCGGCCGTGCACCTCGGCGCGCAGGCGATGCGCGGCGAGGTCCTCGGCCAGCTCGCGCGCGAACGCCTCGACGCGCTGTTCGCGCTCGACGCGGCGCTCGTCGAGCAACTGCGCGATGCGGCGGTACTGCTCGGGTTCGAGGAAGCGGAACGCCAGATCCTCGAGCTCCCACTTGATCTGCCAGATGCCGAGCCGGTTCGCGAGCGGCGCGAACACCTGCTGCGACTCGACCGCGACCGGCCCCGGGCACGCGATTTTGTTCGCCGCGAAGAAGCGCAGGGTCTGCAGCCGCGACGCGAGCCGCAGCAGCACGACCCGCAGGTCGCGCGAGAACGCGAGCAGCATCTTGCGCACGCGCTCGGTCTGCTGCGCGCGCTGCTCCTGGGCTTCCTGCTGCGATTGCGTGCGGCCGAACTGCGCCTCGCGCGCGGCGCGCTGGATCTGCACCAGCTTGCGCGTGTTGACGACCAGGCTCGCGTACGATGGCCCGAACGCCTTGTTGACGACCTCCTCGGGCTTGTTCAGGTAGTCGCCGGCGTAGACCAGGTACGCGGCCGCACGCAGCGGCGGCGCGGCACCGATGCCTTGCAGGATGGCGGCGACTGCGTCGGCGTGCGCGAGCGCGTCCTCGCCGGTGTCCAGCATCTGGCCGGCCAGCAACGGCTCGGCGAACGCACGCGCACGCTGCAGCTGCGCGAGCTCGGTGGCGGCGAGGCTCGCGGCGTCCGCACTGCCCGCAGCGACTATGTCATGCTCGTCGAGCAGGTCGACGATGGGCGCGGCGCGTTCGCCGACGTCCAGAACTCCGGTCTTCATGGCGACAGCAGGAACTCCCGCACGACCGCGAGCTGATCGTCGGCGATCAGGGTCGGCACGTGGCCTATGCCTTCGAACTCGACCAGGCGAGCCTTCGGGCCGCGCTGCGTCATCGCCAGCGCCGTGGCGCGCGCGAGCAGGTCCGACTGCGCGCCGCGCAGCAGCAGCGTCGGGCAGCGGATCGCATCGTAGGCCTGCCACAGCGCAGCCTCGCCGATCGCGGCCGCCTGCGGCGTGATCGCGGCGAACGGCATCGCGATCGCCGGGTCGTAGTGCAGCTTGAATCCGCCCTCGCCGTCGGGCTTGAGCATCGGGCGCGTCAACTCGAGCCACTGCTCGCGCGTGTGCGGGCCGAAGCCTTGCGAGATGCTCCACAGATAGTCGGCCGCTTCGTCCAGCGTCTTCCAGCGCAGCGGCTGGCCGAGGTAGGTGCCAATGCGCAAGAGGCCCTCGACGCTGATCGCGGGGCCGACGTCGTTGAGCACCAGTTTCTCGATCGGCGTCTTGGGCAACGAGGCGAGGCTCAGTCCGATCAGCCCGCCCATCGACGTGCCGATCCAATGCACGCTCGCCGCATTCAGGCGGGCGAGCAGCGTGACCATGTCGGCCAGGTAGGCAGGGATCTGGTAGCCGGTGGGATCGGCGAGCGCATCGGACCGGCCGCGGCCCACGACATCGGGGCAGACGACCCGGTAGTGCCCGCGCAGCGACCGCGCCAGCACGTCGAAGTCGCGGCCCTGGCGCGCGAGGCCATGCACACAGACCAGCACACGATCGTTCGCCGGGTCGCCCCACTCCCAGTACGCCATGCGGTGCAGCCCGCGTGTGCCCAGGCATTGCACATGGTTCAGGCGCGGCTCGTCGGCGGTGGTCATGGTGGTCGATGTCGGCGTGGTGAACGACCATCGTAAGCCACGATGCCGGAAGCGGCAGGGCCGAGGTCAATGCCCAGACATCCCGTTCGGGCTGAGGTATCGAAGCCCTGGTGCCCCTCGCGCCCTTCGATACCTCAGGGCGAACGGTGATTGATCGAGGGGCGCCGCCGATACCGCTACTTCGTCATCTGCACCGTTCCCGACACCGTCACCATCACATTGCCCTTGCCCGGCTCGACCGGCAGCGCGGCATCAGCCGATGCCGACATCGCGTTCATCGACATCCGGGCCATCGGCCGCACGGGCGGCACATCGTTGCTTTGTACGTTGACCTCGCGCAACGTGTACCCGGTGTAGCCGAACTGCTTCGCGTAGTCCGCCGCCTTCGCGCGGTAGCGTGCGATCGCCTGCGCGGCGACCTCGCCTTCGGTCTTCTCGCGCAGCTCGCGCGAGATGTTGTAGGCGACGCCGCCTATCGTCAGCGTCGTGATGCGGCCGGTGAGCTGGCCGATCGCGGCCATGTCGCGGCCTTCGACGATCAGCTCGGCGCTGCCCTGCCAGCCGCTGGTCACGCCCTTGTTCGTGTAGCGCGGCTGGAGCTGGAAGTTGCCGGTCTGCACGTCGAGCTGGCCCGGCCGCACGCTCTTCTTCGCTTCGGCGAGCGCGGCGTCCAGCGCCTGCTTGAGCTGCGCCTGCACCACGGCCGCGTCGGACCCCTCCTTGGTGGTCGACAGCGTGATCGTCAGCAGGTCCTTCGTGACCTCGGTGGTCGCGCTGGTGGTCAGGTGGACCACCCCCTGGGGCGGCGGCGGCGCATCGGCCAGCGCCGAGCTGCCGGCGGCGATCAGGGCGCAGGCCACCACGAGGATTCGAGTTGTTGCTGGCGACATCGAGAGCATTCCTTTCCGGGCGAAATCAGCGCGGTCGGCGGACCGACGGGCCGCTGCGATCCACGCCCGGGCTTATACGCCGCGCCCTCTTTTCCGGGGTGAAACGCCCCATACGAGAGAGTTGTAACAGGTGGTCAGGGGTGCCCAAAACGCCCTCCAAACCTGCGCAAAATCGGCTCGGTTACATATTTGGAGTCTGCCCATGAGTGCCGTACCCGCCAACCAGCGACCCGATCGGGTCGTCGTCGTCGACGATGACGCGCGCATCCGCGACCTGCTGCGCCGCTACCTGACGCAGGAAGGTTTCGAAGTCCTGCTGGCCGAAGACGCGAAGGCGCTGAACCGCCTGCTGACCCGCGAGACCGTGCACCTGATCGTGCTGGACCTGATGCTGCCCGGCGAGGACGGCCTGTCGATCTGCCGCCGCCTGCGCGCCGCGAACGACCTGACGCCCATCATCATGCTGACCGCGAAGGTCGAGGACGTGGACCGCATCGTCGGCTTGGAGGTCGGCGCCGACGACTACCTGCCCAAGCCCTTCAACCCGCGCGAGCTGCTCGCCCGCATCCACGCGGTGCTGCGGCGCCGGCCGACGCTGGAGGCGCCGGGCGCCCCGGCGCTGGACGCGCAGACCGTGACCTTCGGCCCGTTCGAGTTCGACCTTGCGCTGCGCCGCCTCTCGAAGGAAGGCGAACAGATCGCGCTGACCACCGGCGAGTTCTCGATGCTGAAGGCGCTGGTGCGGCACCCGCGCCAGCCGCTGTCGCGCGACAAGCTCGCCCAGCTCGCGCGCGGGCGCGACTTCGAGCCGTTCGACCGCAGCCTGGACGTGCAGATCTCGCGCCTGCGCAAGATGATCGAGCCCGATCCGGCGCAGCCGCGCTACATCCAGACGGTCTGGGGCGTGGGCTACGTGTTCGTGCCGGACGGCGCCAGTTGACAGCCCCTCGGTCGACGAGTACGTCGACCGATCCCCCAAGGGGATGCGGGCCGGCTTGGGAGCGGCCCGGCGCTCGTCCCGCCACACTCGTGACGGCTCCTCCCATGGAGCCGTTTTTTGCGTCTGCTAGATTCGCGGGCTCACGACCGCCCCGCATTCGATGGCCCGCAACCCGCTCGCGCTGAGCCTGTTCTGGCGAACCTTCTTCCTGTTGGCGCTGCTGCTCGCCAGCGGCGTGTTCGCCTGGGTGCAGACCTTGCGTGCGCTCGAGTTCGAGCCGCGCGCGGTCCAAGCCGCGCAGCAGACCGCCGGGCTGGTGAACCTCACCCGGGCCGCGCTGAACTCGACCGACGGCATCAACCGGGTCGCGCTGATCAAGGGCCTGTCGAACCAGCAGACGCTGCGGCTCGCGCCGCGCGAGCCCAAGGACAAGTGGGAGCCGTACGAGACCGATCGCATCTCGCGTGCGATCGGCCAGGAGCTGCGCAACCAGCTCGGGCCCGACACGCTGGTCGCGAGCTCGGTCAACGGTGCCCCGGGCCTGTGGGTCGGCTTCTCGATCGACAAGGATCCGTACTGGCTGCAGACCGAGCTCAGCCGGATCGGCCCGATGTCGTGGAACACGCTGACGCTGTGGGTCTCGATCGCGCTGCTCGCAACCGTGCTCGGCTCGGCCGCGATCGCGCGGCTGATCAACCAGCCGCTGAAGGAGCTGTCGTTCGCCGCGAGCCGCATCCGCGAAGGCGAATTCGACTCGCGGCTGGACGAGAACACGATGACCAGCGAGGTGCGCCAGGTCAACATCGGCTTCAACCGGATGGCACGCGAGCTCGCGAAGGTCGAGCAGGACCGCGCGGTGATGCTCGCCGGCATCTCGCACGACCTGCGCACGCCGCTCGCCCGGCTGCGCCTCGAAGCCGAGATGAGCGTGCAGGACGAGGAAGCCAAGCAGAACATGGCGCAGGACATCGACCAGCTCGACGCCATCATCGACAAGTTCATGGACTACGCACGCCCCGGCGACAACAAGCTCGTGCCGGTGCACCTGTCCAGCGTGGTCGATCGCGAGATGGCCGCGTTCCGCGACACCAGCCAGATCCGCATCAGCTCGCGGGTGGCGATCGATACCAAGGTGATCGCCGACGAGACCGAACTCGGCCGCGTGTTGCAGAACCTGTTCGAGAACGCGCGCCGCTACGGCCGCAGCACCGACACGGGCATCGCCCGCGTCGAGGTGACCTACGCACGCACCGGGCCGTGGGTCATCCTGACCGTGCGCGACCACGGCGCCGGCACCGACCCGAAGAAGCTCGCGCAGCTGACGACCCCGTTCTTCCGCGGCGACGCGGCGCGCACCGCGGCCACCGGTGCCGGCCTGGGGCTGGCGATCGTCGACAAGGCGATCCAGCGCATGAGCGGCAGCTTCGAGCTCGCGAACGCGCCGGACGGCGGATTGATGGCGCACATCCGGCTCAAGAAGGCCCCGTAGGATTCACCGCAACCCACGACAACGAACACGAACGACCATGTGGAAAGACGCCCTGCTCGCCTACCTGCACTTCTTCGCGATCTTCGGGACGTTCTCGGCCCTCTCGGCCCAGCTGGTGATGTGCCGCCCCGGCATTCGCGGCGATGCGCTGCACCGCTTGCGCCGGATCGACGCGGTCTACGGCGGGCTGGCGGCGCTGCTGCTGGTCAGCGGGCTGCTGCGCCTGTTCCTCGGTGCGAAGGGCAGCGCGTTCTATCTGAGCAACCCGGTGTTCCACACCAAGGTCGCGCTGTTCGTGGCAGTCGGGCTGCTGTCGATCGCGCCGACGCTACGCTTCGCGCGCTGGTCCAAGGCCGCGCTGCGCACGCCCGACGCGGCCCCCGACGCCGCCGCGGTCGGCGCGGTGCGTCGGATGATCCACATCGAGCTGACGCTGCTGGCCGCGATCCCGCTGCTCGCCGCGCTGATGGCGCGCGGGATCTGACACCCGCTCGCCCGCGTCAGGGCGAGATCGTGTAGGGCGACGGCACCGGCGTCACCTTGCCGATGCCGGCGCTGGCGGTCACCTTGCCGCGCAGCGTCGCGACGTCGGTGTCGGCCGTGTAGCTGTAGTTCGCCGCGGGGCTCCAGGTCACGCCGCCGATGAACGGCGTCGAGCCGCTGCCGTTCTGCGCGTTGATCAGCGACTTGGCGACCGCGTTCAGGTCCACCGACGTGCCGTTCAGCCACGAGCCGACATCGGTGAAGTACTGGGCCCACTTGTCGAAGTTCGCGCTGATCAGATCGGTCGCGGCCGCGCCGGTGATGTCGAATGCGTTGCCTTCGGAATAGACCTGCGAGTTGTAGCCCAGCCCGATGCCGTAGCCGAAGTAGTACTGCTGCGTGTAGCTGGTCTGCTTCGGTCCGGTGTACAGGTTGTTCAGCACATGCACCTGGCCGTTGCGCACGCGCGGCATGCGCTGGTTCACCCACTTGATCTCGTTGTGGTGGAACGTGATGCGGTAGCTGCCGTCGTTGCTGTCGGTCGCGCCGATCAGCATCGCCTTGTGGTGGTTGTAGAAGCGCGAGTACGAGACCGTCACGTAGTCGGAGCCGGTCTTGATGTCGAGCAGGCCGTCGTAGTACTTGTAGCGCGACTTGTCGGTCTGCGCGCCTTGCAGGTCGGGGCCGTCGGTGAACTCGCAGTGGTCGACCCAGACGCGCGTGCTGCCGACCAGCGTCATGCCGTCGGGCTCGGCATTCCAGGCGCAGTAGTCCCTGTCGGTGATGCCCGAATCGCACGATTCGAACGACGGCCAGAAATCGGTGGCCGGCACGAAGCGCAGGTTGCGCACGATGACGTTGCTCTGGCCGCTGACCATCAGCCAGCCCGAGTCGAACTCGGGCAGCGTGCCGTCGTCGGCCGGAATGCCGACGACGGAGACGTTGCCGCGCTCGACTTTGACCTGCGTCACCGCCTGCTGGCACGGCTGGTCGGTCTTGCCGTTGCACAGCGGGTCGGTGCCGGCCTCGTAGTCGGCCTGGCCCAGCGTGACGCCGCTGTCGTTGACGTTCGCGTCGATGCGGCCCTTCACGAAGATGACGACCGGGTAGTTCTTCCAGCCGCCGGTCACGCCGTTGTGCACTTCCCAGGTCGACCAGTTGGGTGCGCCGGCGCGCGTGTCGTCGTTGGCCGAGCCGGTCTTCTTCGAACGGTAGAGGCAGTCGCGCAGCAGCCGCATGCTGGTGGCGGTGCAGGTCACCGGCGCGTTGCCGGCGATCGTCGCGAAGCCGCCGGTCGGCTTGCCGGCACCGGAGGCGGTGGCCCAGCCGATCAAGCCGTCGTCGGCCGCGCTGCTGCTCGTGCCGGTGCCGCTGCTGGTCGTCGTGGTGGTCGTCCCGCTGCTGCTGCTCGTCGTCGTCGTGCCGGCACCGCTGCTCGTGTCGGCGGCAGCGCCGGCGGTCGTGCCGCTCGAGGTGTCCGCGCTGTTGCTGCCCTTCCCGCCCCCGCATGCCACCAGCAGCCCTGCCGACAGCGCAACCGTGGCCGCCAGCCAGGCTGCGCCCCCACGACGCCTGGGTTGAATCATTTGTTCCACTCCGTTCTATTTGTTGCGTGAGAAAAAACTCACGGCCACGCGCGAGCACGCCGCGTGCCTGAGCACCCGCAGCGCCATGTCCCCTTCCCCTTCAGGTGCGCGCCGACCACATTGGTCGTACGTTGACAAAACTGGGCCGTCGGCCTCCCCTGACGTCACGCGGATGTCATGCGGCTCGGGGCGGCTTGTTCGTCCACGCCTTCGCCGCCTCGAGCAGCGGCCCGACGATGTCCAGCGGCAACGGGAACACGATGGTCGAGTTCTTGTCCGCGGCGATCACGGTCAGCGTCTCGAGGTAGCGCAGCTGGAGCGCCTGCGGATGCCGGCCCAGCACCTCGGCCGCTTCGGCGAGCTTCTGCGAGGCCTGCAGCTCGCCCTCGGCATGGATCACCTTCGCGCGCCGTTCGCGCTCGGCCTCGGCCTGGCGCGCGATCGCGCGCACCATGGTCTCGTTCAGGTCGACGTGCTTGATCTCGACGTTCGTGACCTTGATGCCCCAGGCATCGGTCTGCGCGTCAAGGATCTTCTGGATGTCGAGGTTCAGGCGCTCGCGCTCGGCCAGCATGTCGTCGAGGTCGTGCTTGCCGAGCACCGCGCGCAGCGTGGTCTGCGCGAGCTGGCTGGTCGCGGTCAGGAAGTTCTCGACCTGGATGATCGCCCGTTCCGCATCGACGACGCGGAAGTACAGCACCGCGTTGACCTTGACCGAGACGTTGTCGCGCGAGATCACGTCCTGGCTCGGGATGTCCATCACCACGACGCGCAGACCCACCCGCACCATCTGCTGGATGCCCGGGATCAGGATCACCAGCCCCGGTCCCTTGACGCGCCAGAAGCGGCCGAGCTGGAACACCACGCCGCGTTCGTATTCGCGCAGCACGCGCAGCGAGCTGGCGGCAACCATCAGCACGATCAGCACGATGAACGCGATCGGAAGCGTCGTCGCGATCCACATGATGCGGTTCTCCTTCTGCGTTGCCGTCAGGCGGCGTTGCTGACCTCCAGCACCAGGCCGCGCACGCCGGTCACGCGAACCGCATCGCCGCGATGCAGTTGGGCGGCGCCGTGCACACGCCAGCGTTCCCCGGCCACTTCGGCCCAGCCGTCGTCGCCTTCGGCTTCGAGCACGACGCCGGCCGTGCCGATCAGCGTCGTGCTGCCGCTGACGACGCGTCGGCGGCGCGCGCGTGCGGCCATCGTCCCGACGCAGACGACGAACAGCAGCGACAACGCCGCGAGCGTCGCGACCAGCCCGCGCGACACGCCGATGCCGATGCTGCCCTCGGTGTCGAACAGCAGGATCGCGCCGAAGGCGAGCGCGGCCGCACCGCCGGCGCCGAGCACGCCGTGGCTGGGCACGAAGACCTCGGCGCCGAGAAAGCACAGGCCCAGCAGCACCAGCGCGAGCCCGACGCCGTTGGTCGGCAGCATCTGCAGCCCGAACAAGCCCAGCAGCAGGCACACCGCGCCGATCACGCCGGGCGCGATCATGCCGGGGCTCGCGAACTCGAACAGCAAGCCGTAGAAGCCGACCATCAGCAGCAGCAGCGCGACATCCGGCGAGCCTATCGTCGCGAGCACGCGGTTGCGCCAGTTGGGCTCGATCGCGACGAACGCCGAGCCGGCGACGCGCAGGACGACGGTGCGGCCCGGCATCGCGACCTGGCGGCCGTCGATCGCGCGCAGCAGCGCCGCGACATCGGGCACGACGACGTCGACCACGTGCTGCGCAAGCGCCTCGTCGGCCGGCAGGCTGACCGCCTCGCGCACCGCGCGCTCGGCCCACTCCGCATTGCGGCCGCGCATCAGCGCGAGGCCGCGGATGTACGCCACCGCGTCGCCGATGCGCTTGGCCGTCATCGCATCGGCCGGTGCGGCGGAACTGCCGCTCGCGGCGCGCTCGGCGCTCGATGCAGGCGATGGCGGTGACGACGGCGTCGGCAGCCCGATGGCCACCGGTGTCGCCGCGCCCAGTGTCGTGGCCGGCGCCATCGCCGCGATGTGGCAGGCATAGAGGATGTAGGTGCCGGCGCTCGCGGCGCGCGAGCCCGACGGCGCGACGAAACACGCCACCGGCACCGGCGATGCGAGGATCGCCTTGATGATGTCGCGCATCGCGGTATCGAGCCCGCCGGGCGTGTCGAGCTGCAGCACGACCAGCGGCACCGCGCGCTGGGCGGCGTCGTTCAGCGCCCGCACGACGTACTCGGCACTCGCCGGGCCGATCGCGCCGTCGACGCGCAACACCGTGACAGTCGCAGCGGCTGCGGCAGCCGAAGGTTCGCCCACCACCGCGGCCTGCGCGGCAGCATCCTGCGCGGCAACGCCGGCCACCAGGCCGACCGAGAGAGCAAGCCCGCGCAGCCAAGATTGGGCGCTGCACCTCACGATCGCATGCTACGCCGCGCCCGGCGCGATGGGGGAACTAATTGAGGCGCAGCTCCGTTCGCGCCGAGGTCGTACGGCCGAGACTCAGCCCCGCCACAGCATGCACACCGCGCGCGCCTCGATCGCCTCGCCCAGGCCGACCGGCCCCATCTTCTCGGCGGTCTTCGCCTTCACGCTGATCTGGTCGATCGCAACGGTCAGCGCGGTCGCGATGCGCTGGCGCATCGCGAGGATGTGCGGCGCCATCTTCGGCGCCTGCGCGATGATGGTCGCGTCGACATTGCCCACTGCCCAGCCCGCGCCGCGCACGCGACGTGCCGCCTCGGCGAGCAGCGCCAGCGAATCGGAACCCCTGTATTGCGGGTCGGTGTCGGGAAAGTGAAAGCCGATGTCGCCCAGCGCCGCGGCGCCGAACAGCGAGTCGGTGATCGCGTGGCACAGCGCGTCGGCATCCGAGTGGCCCAGCAGCCCGTGCGTGTGCGGGATCTCGACGCCGCCCAGCACCAGCTTGCGGCCGACGACCAGCGCATGCGTGTCCCAGCCTTCGCCGATGCGCCACAACGGCGGCTTGATGCGGGGGGCGTTCATAGCCGGCTCCTGAGCAGGCGTTCGGCGAGCGCGAAGTCCGCCGGGTACGTGACCTTGAAATTTTCCAGCGATGCCGCGACGAGCTTGGGCGCATGGCCCAGCGCTTCGATCGCGCCGGCCTCGTCGGTCACCGCGTCGCCGGCGCGATCCAGCGCATCCATCAGCATGCCGATGCGAAACATCTGCGGCGTCTGCGCCTGCCACTTCGCGTCGCGGGTCAGCGTGGACTCGACCCGGCCGTCGCGTTCGGCCTTCAGCGTGTCGGCCACCGGCAGCGCCAGCAGGCCGCCGACCGGGTCGGCGATGCAGGCATCGATCAGCGCGTCGACCCATTCGGGCCGCACGAGGCAGCGCGCCGCATCGTGCACCAGCACCCAGTCGTCGCGCCGCGCGCCGCGTTCGAGCAGCGCGTCCAGGCCGTTGCGCACGCTGCGCGCACGCGTGGCACCACCGCAGTGCGCGACCGCGACACGGTCGTCAGATGCGGCAACATGCGTCGCGAACTGCGTGTCGCCGGGGCTCACGACAACCAGCACCAGGCGCAGCCTGGCGACGCTCGTCAGCGCCGCCAGCGTATGGCCCAGCACGCTGCGCGCGCCCAGCATGCGGTACTGCTTCGGGCCTTCGGCCCCGGAGCGCGCGCCGACGCCGGCACTCGGCACCAAGGCATACAGACGCGGCGTGTCGTCAGCGGAGGCAGAATCGGCGGCAAGCGTCATGTGGCCGCGAATTCTATAATTCGCACCGCTGTATCGCTCGCCCCGGTGGCACGCCTCGCGGGGCTTTTTTCTTTGGCCCTGGCCGCATGCAACTGCCTGTTCTCGTTCCCGGCAAACGCTACACCCTGCCTCGCCCGTCAGGCTCGGCCGATGCCTTGCTGCTGGCGCGTTTCGCGCAGGCGCAGGCCGCGCAGGGCAAGCTCACCGCGATCGTCACCGCCGAGCCGGCCGACACCCAACGGCTGGAGGACGAGCTCGCGTTCTTCGCGCCGGGCCTGCGCATCGCGGTGTTTCCCGACTGGGAGACGCTGCCGTACGACACGTTCTCGCCGCACCAGGACCTGATCTCCGAACGCCTCGCGACGCTGTGGCGCATCAAGCAGCAGCGCGATGTCGATGTCGTGCTGCTGCCGGCCTCGACGGCACTGGTGCGGCTCGCGCCGCCCAGCTTCCTGGCCGGCTACACCTTCCACTTCAAGCAGAAGGAAAAGCTCGACGAGGCCGCGCTGAAGGCGCAACTCACGCTCGCCGGCTACACGCACGTCAGTCAGGTCGTCTCGCCCGGCGAGTACGCGGTGCGCGGCGGGCTGATCGACTTGTTCCCGATGGGCTCGGCGGTGCCGTACCGCGTCGACCTGTTCGGCGACGAGGTCGACTCGATCCGCACCTTCGACCCCGACACGCAGCGCAGCCTGTACCCGGTGCCCGAGGTGCGGCTGCTGCCCGGCCGCGAGTTCCCGATGGACGAAGAGGCGCGCGCCGCGTTCCGCGCGCGCTGGCGCGAGCACCTCGAAGGGGATCCGACCAAGTCCCGCATCTACAAGGACATCGCGCAGGGCATCGCCACCGCCGGCATCGAGTACTACCTGCCGCTGTTCTTCGACGAGGCGGCGACGATCTTCGATTACCTGGATGACGGCGCGATGCTCGCGCTGCATGGTGAGGTCGACGAGGCGCTGCAGCGCTTCTGGGCCGACACCCGAGAGCGCCACCGCTTCCTGCAGCATGACCCCGATCGCCCGGTGCTGCCGCCGGAGAGCATCTTCCTGCGCGTCGAGGACTTCTTCGGCCAGGTCGGCCGGCACGCCGCTCTGAGCCTGCGCGGACACGAGCCAGTCGACTGGGCGCGCCCGCTGCCCGACGTCTCCACGGACCGTGGCGCGACCGAGCCGCTCGCCGCGCTCGAGAAGCATCTCGATACCACGCCGCATCGCGTGCTGCTCGTGGCCGAAAGCGA